>CALWXT010000005.1 GCA_944385575.1 uncultured Flavonifractor sp.
GGAACACCTCGCACACCTCGTCCGGGCCGGGCCGCCGCCTGCGGCGGATCAGCCTGTCCAGGTCAAAGGCGTTGCGCTTTTTGTCCGCCTCCGCCGTAAACTTGTAGTTGGGGTGGCGTTTCAGATCGTACTTGGGGGAATAGAAGGGCGGCAGGCCCCGGAGCTGCAGGATGCATCGGTCGCCGGGCATGGTGGCAAGCTCACTGGGGGTCATCAGCTCCCGGCCCAGCCGCTGGGTATTGAGGTTATAGCTCTCGGACTGGCCCTTGGAGCGGCCATCCGTCTGCATATAGATAGTGGCCTTCCCCAGCCAGTTCTCCGAGATCTCCTTGATGGTGGAGCTCTCCCGGCCCCCCAGGAACACCACGGAATCCATGTTGCCTAAAATGGTTTCCGCGTTCTTGTCGTAGATGGCCTTACACTGAGCGAGCTGCTGATAGAACAGCGTCAGGCTCACCTCACGGGAGCGGATGACGGCCACCAGCTTTTCCAGGTTTGGCACCTGCCCCGTGTTGGCCGCCTCATCCCACAGCACCCGCACATGATGGGGCAGGCGGCCCCCGTACTTGTTGTCCGCCCGCTCACACAGCAGGTTGAACATCTGCGAAAAGGCCAGCGCCACCAGAAAATTGTAGGTGCTGTCCGTGTCGCTGATGAGGAAAAAGGCCGCCGTTTTCCGGTCGCCCAGCTTGTCCAGCTCCAGCTCGTCATAGGCCATGATCTCCCGGAGCTGGGGGATGTCAAAGGGGGCCAGCCGTGCCCCACAGGAAATGAGGATGGATTTTGCCGTCTTGCCGCTGGCCAGCTTGTACTTCTTATACTGCTTGACGGCAAAGCAATCCGGCTTGCGCTTTTCCAGGCCCTTGAACATATAGTCCACGGCGTTCATAAAGTTTTCGTCGTTCTCCCGCACCTCCATGCCGGAGATCATGTCCACCAGGGTATTCATATTCCGATCCTCCGGCGGGCCCTCGAAGATGATATAGGCGATGAGGGCGCAGTATAAAAGCGTCTCCGATTTCGTCCAGAATGGATCGCTCTCCTTGCCCTCGCCCTTGGTGTTGGAGATGAGGGTGTTGACGAACTTCAAAATGTCCGCCTCGTTGCGGACGTAGGCCAAGGGGTTGTAGTGCATGGACTTGGAGAAGTCGATGGAATTGAACACTTTGATTTTATAGCCCTTCTTCTTTTGGAGAAAATGGCCCACCTGGGAGAGCGTCCCCCCTTTGGGGTCTACCACCACATAGGATGAATGGGCCTGGAGCAGCTGGGGCGTGAGCCAGAACCGGGTCTTGCCGGAGCCGGACGAGCCCACTACACAGGCGTTGAGGTTGCGGGCGTTGGCGGGATTTTTGGGCCGGGTGTTCATGGTGAGCAGCTCCGTCCCGGTGAGAATGACATTGTTCTCGAACTTGGGATCGGTGAACGGCTCAATATCTTTGGGCCGGCCCCAACGGGAGCTGCCGTACTCCTCGTCCCGGCGGAACTTCTTTGCCCGCTTTGCCTTGGCATACACCACCAGCCGGAGCGCCGCCGCCCCCACGATCCCCACCAGCCAGTCAAAGGGGTGGAGCCCAGGGGCGAGGTCGGCAAAGGCCGGGCCGATGGTCTGGCCCAGCCCGATGAGCTTATGGGCGAAGTCCGCGCCAGGGGCCAGCCGGTAGGCGGTGCCGAGTTTCAGAAAGGCCCACAGAAAGAACAGGTAAGGCAGGTTTGGCAGAAGAATTTTCTTGACGTTACCGATCTTCACGGGCCGCCTCCTTCACCCGCTCCTGCTCACGATGGGGCTGCTGCCGCACCCGCACCTGGGCCCGCCGGAGCTGCTCCAGGATGGGGATGCGCCGGGACTTCTCTTTTCCCAGCACCCGCCGGGAGTAGTCCGACATACAAGCGGTGATGGCGTCCGCCTGCTTGGACTTGAAGAACAGCAGGTACTTTCCCGGCTCCTGCTGATAAAAGGCATAGTCCACCTTCCACTTCCGGGCCACCTGGTCAAAGAGGGCCGGGGCCTCCACAGGGATACTGCTGGTGGCCTCGCCGTGGGCCATGAGCTGCCGCACGGTCTGTTTCCCGTGGGGCGCTTGGTGGCTGCGGTGGGCCTTTTGGATCTTCCGGCCAGCCGCCCGGAGAATATGGGCCAGCCCCCGCAAGGTCAGCTTGCCTGCCTTGGCGTACACCGCGATGGTGCGCCGGGACACTTCCTCGTCTACCAGTCGATCACCTCCTCGTCACATGAAAAAAGCCTTTGGGACAAATTGTCCCAAAGGGCTATCGATCCTCCCGCCCCGGCTCCGGGGCGGGCTTGCTGCGTTGAGAGGCCCTGCCGCTCAACTCTGAATAGGCCGCCATCCGCTCCCGGATATTCAGCTTGGGGTACTCGAACACCCGATGTTCCGGGGGAATGTCTTTTGGGCCGTGGTAGCGTTCCTTGAACTCCACCCCGGAGCGGATGAGGTAGCCGTCGTTTACAAAGCAGCCCTTGTCCTCCTCCCGCACCTTGCGCCCGTATGCCTCAAAGTCGAAGTAGGGGCGCACATCCTCGGGGATTTCGATGTCCTCCATCTCGTCAGCGTAGATATGGCCCAATTCCTTGTCGTTGTCCACGCCTATGTAGAAGTCATAATGCTCCACATTCAACGCAAGGTTGATGAGGTCGGCGGCGCTGCCATTGTGCGCCCCGTACTCCACCACTGCCCGGAACGTGGCAAGCTCCGTGTCCGTCATATCCGAGAGCAGGCGGCACAGGTAGTTGAGCTCATCCAGCGGGTCGTTCTGGTTGATACAGTGGCAAAAGCCGCTGAGATTGCTGTCATGCTCGATGAGGAACACCTCCCGGCAGCGGATGCCGTCCACGCCGATTTTTCTCAGCGCCTCCTGCATGGCCTCTTTGGTGGTGGGAAATTCCACAGTGATCCCCGCCACCTCGCCCTCCCGAATCTTATCCGCGTTGAACAGGCGGGCGGTCATGGTAACATTCATAACGATCTACCTCCCCTCGTACTCAAGGCCGGGGACATTATACTCATCCATGAGGGCCAGCAGCTCCCGGACGGCGGCCTTGTTCCGTAGCGGGCCCTTGGCCGAATATCGCTTACCCACGGCGGCGCTTGCCCTGGCCCTTCACGGTCAGGATGCCCTCCAAGGTGGTGGCGGTGATCCCCAGCCGCTGGGCGATGGCGATGTCATTTTTCATTTCCTCCGTGACGATATGTCCGCAGACCACCAGCACCCGGGAGCGCCGGAGCAGGTCGCGGCCAATGTCGATGCCGTCCTTGTGCTCCTGGGGCACCGGGTCGTTGAGGAACAGGGGCAGGAACAGCGTGGGGCAGATGGGGGCATAGCCCGCCTCATAGACAGCCCGGCAATACTGCGCCGCCTGCTCCGCGTTGTCCGTTATATCGCCCTTCCAGGGGGCGGTGATATAAGCAAGGGGCCTTTTCATATTGAGATACCTCCAATACATATAAAAATAGTTTTTTGCGGATTGTTCAGCCCACCCCCATCCCCGCCCATTCATGGGCGGGGTGTGGCTCTGGAGGATATACCCCCGCCGCGCCGGGAGAGATAGCACAGCCGGGGCGGGCCGTCAAGGGCAAGCCGCCGCAAGCGGCGGGGCGTTCCGCCCCCTTGACTGCCCGCTCCCGCCTGCGCCGGGATGACGGCGGCGACGGGGGATATACCCGCCAGAGCTCCGGGATGGACAAACGAAAAGCCTTGGGACAAAGTGTCCCAGGGCTTGCTTACTTCTCCTGCCAGACCTCGGGATCGGCGGACACATCCGCCTGGTGGGTGTTGGCGGCCTCCAGGACGTCATAGTAGGCCCAGTGGCCCTGGGGCACGTCGGGGAAGAGCACCAGGCGGCGGTGCTCCGCGATGTAGTCCTTATCGGCCTCCCGGCCCAGCAGGCGGTTGACGAGAGTGACCGCCTCGGCCCGGCTGAACTCCTGCTCCGGCAGGAACCTGCCGCCATAGCCCACCACCCAGCCGTACCGGGCGGCATCTGCGATGTATCCCGCCGCCCAATGGCCGGGGGACACGTCGTCAAAGCCCCGGTAGTGCTCCATGACGGCCTGGTCGCCGTCGCCGTACACGTCAAAGAACCGCACCGCCATGGCGGTGAACTCGGCGCGGGTGATGGGCCGCTCCCCCTGATAGGTGCCGTCGCTGTGGCCCATGGCGATCCCGTAGCCGGCGAGATACTCCACATACCCGGCGTACCAGGCGTCGGCATCCACATCGGTGAAGGGCACGTGATACCCGCCGGGGATGCGCTCACCCAGCTTGTCCGAGAGCAGGCGGGCAAAGATGGCCGCCGCCTCGCTGCGGCTTATGCTGCGGTAGGGCCCGAAGCTGCCGTCCGGGTAGCCCACCACATAGGTCCCGTGGATCTCCAGCTCCACCACCTCGGGTACAGTGAGCTGGCCCGTCTCATCGGTTTTGCCGCGCTCGGTCTGGCCCAGGTCGCCCTTCACGATGACGGACAGGCCCTCCTGGGGCTCCTTGCGGTGGTCGGTGACCGTGACGGTGATGCGGTTGGCCTTGTCCATATCCTCGCCGTCCGGCAGGGTGACGGTGATGGTGCCCGTCTTGCCGATGGCAATACCGGCGTCGGGAATGGGACGCTTTGTCTCGAAGTCCTCCACCTTTACGGTGAGGGTGTGGTGGTCGCCGTCGGCGTCCTCCCAGCCCACGGTGCCCTTGCCGTCCTCGTTGGTGGAATCCGAGCCGCCGGGGACGGTGAGCTGCCCGGCGGGATCCGTCTTGCCGCTGCTGAAATTGTCGTTGCGGTCGGTGACGGCGATGGCCATACCCACAACAGGGGACTCGTCCTTGACGAGCTGGACGCGGATGGTGGTTTGGTCATCGTAGTCCAGCAGGCGGCCAGAGGGCAGCCGGATAGACAGGGACTCATCCGCATGGAGCGTGACGGTGGCCCCGGCCACGGGATTTTTGGTATCGGTGTCGCTTACCGTTACCAGATACCTGCCCACGATGGCCTCGCCGTGCTCGTCTGTGGTGGATCGATTGTAGATTTTCTCGATTTCCTCGGTTTCCAGGGTTTCCCCGCAGACCTCGCACTCCTTATGCTTAGAGCCCTCGGAATCCGTAGTGGGCTCCTTGTCCACGATCCAGTTGCTGGGGGTGTGGCCGGTGGGGTCGGTGTAGTCGCCCTCGTAGGTATCCCCGCAGCGGGAACAGGTGTAGGTGGTATGCCCTATGCCCTCACAGGTGGGAGCCGTGACCTCCTCCTGGTAGTCGTGGCCCAGGGCGTTCTCGGTCACCGCGCCGCACTTCTCACAGAGCTGGGGCTGGGTACAGGTGGCGGGAGCGCCGGGCACATGGCCCGCAGCGGGGTCGCCCTCCAGCCGGGTGGCCCCGCAACGGACGCAGGTGAACTCGGTCATGCCCTCGCCGGTGCAGGTGGCCCCGGTGATCTCCGTGCCCTCATCCCAGGAATGGCCCAGGGGGGACGTGTAGTCCGTGATAAAGCTGGAACCGCAGCCCTCGCAGAGATGGAGGGTGCGCCCGCCGCCCTCACAGGTGGCCGGGGTGGTCTTGCTCACATAGTTGTGGGCCAGCGCAGGGGTGATGCCCTCCATGTGGCGCTCCCCGCAGACGGAACACTCCCGCAGGGTGTAGCCGGGGCTGGTGCAGGTGGCGGCGACAGAGGAAGTGGAGAACTCATGCTCCCCCTGGGGGATGGTGGTCTCCTTGGTATCCCCGCACCGCTGGCAGATGTCCAGGGTCTTGCCGGGCACCTCGCAGGTGGCCTCCCGGATGACAGAGCTCTGGTAGGCGTGGCCCAGGGCCGCCTCATAGTCCCGCTTCTCGATTTGGCCGCACTCGATGCACAGCCAGCGGTCATAGCCCAGGGTCAGGCAGGTGGGGTCAATGCTGTCCAGCAGCACCCAGTTGTGATCATCCCCGCAGCCCGTGTCATCACAGCAGCAGCCGTCACAGTCCGGGTCCTGACAGCCGCAATCCGGGTCGCCGCAGCCGCAGGTGCAGGAGCCGTCCTCGGCGGTGGTCTCGTCCCGCAGGTGGACGAAGGCCACGCCGTCCTCCACCATGTCCGTGCCCTGGTAGGTGTAGGTGATCTCGTAGTAGACCGGGTAGTCCCCAGCCTCGGTGTAGTTGGGGGCCGAGGTCAGGGTGCAGCTCTCCGCGCTGTTGCCGTAGCGGATGGCGGTGGTCACGCCAGCGTCGGAGAGGTCGGACACGGTGACGGTGTGGGGCGCGCCGTCCACCACGCCGAAGTAGTCTGCCACCACGGCCTTGGCGGCGGTGTAGGCGGTCTCGGCATAGCCGCAGTCGGCGCAGGTGTCCATCTCCACAAAGCGGTCATGGGCCAGCTCCGGGCGAATGGCGCTCTCCATGTGGTGGCGCTCTAGGGTGGAGCGTTCCTCCTTGAGGGTGCCGAAGCAGAAGCAGCAGTAGGTGCCGCCTGTCCGGGTGACGGTGTGGTAGGTGTCATCCGTATAGGTGCAGGTCTCGCTGCCGTCCAGCTCCTCCATGTACTCGCTCAGGCAGGGGTGGAGGTAGTAGACATTGTTCTGATAGGCGTGGTGGAGGGGACTGCTGTTGCCGTTCAGGGTGCCGCAGGTGTTGCAGATGGCCTTGGTCCAGTGGCAGCCGGTGTAGTAGGCGTCCACGCCGGGGGTGCCGTCGAAAATGGTGCCGATGGTCTCGTCATCCCGCATGGTGGCGTCGGAATAGACCACGTCGCGGGTCATGGCGGAGACGCCGTCCCGGCTGTACTCCGGTACCCGGAACAGCAGAAAGGCGGTCTCCTTGTCACAGATGTTGCAGTAGAAGGTCTCCGTGGTCACCACGGCGTTGACGTCCAGCTCGTCCGTGCGGTCCAGGGAGGACCGCCAGTGCTCGGCGGGGTCGTGATAGTCCGGCCTCTGGGCCGCAAAGGCCACGGGGACCAGAGACAGCATGACGGCCAGCACCAGCAGCAGGGCCGTCAGCCTCCGGGGGGTATGATGATAAGTTTTCAAGTTGCACCTCCTATGATTTTTATGTAGAAATGGAAAAGCCCTCGGGACAATGTGTCCCAAGGGCTCACTTCTCCAGCTCCGCCTTCTTTTCCGGCGGCTGCTTTTCCTTCCACTCGTCCAGCAGGGCCATGATCTGATCCTTCATCTGTCGGGGCGTGGTCTCCTGGCCGAAATACTTGCTCAGTTCTGCTGTGGTGAGAATCACCTTGTCTACCTCCTTTTTCTCCTGGCTCAAAATGCCGTCGATGATGTCCGGGTTCAGTTTGCCGTCCCTGTCCAGCTCCCGCAGCCGCTGGGCTTGGGAGAGCGACGGGGCGGACTCGCCCTCAATGGAAACAGCGATATACTGCTGGTGTTTGGGACGGATGAACGAGATCTCCACGGCAGGCGTGAAAGACAGTTTCTTTTCATCCACCATCTTCTGCAGCTCCGGCACAAGCTCATTCAGCCGGATATACCGCTGCACCTGCTTATAGTTGATGCCGTTACGGGCTCCAACCACCTCCGTGGAACGCTTGCCGAGATCGCCCTCCGCCACGTTTTTTAGGGCAACGCCCTGATGCTTGATGGCCTCCACCTGCTGTTTCAGCGCCCGGGCCTTCTCCATAGGCAGGATGTGCTCCCTGTGGCGCAGGTTATCGTCCGTCATGGCGAGGATGGCCTCGTCATCCGTCATCTCCCGGACGATGCAGGGCATATTCCGATACCCGGCCAGCTCGCTGGCCTTCTGGCGGCGGTGGCCCGCTACGATCTCATAGCCGCCGCCCTCCCGGGGACGAACGAGGGCGGGCTGGTTCACGCCGCCGGTCTTGACGCTCTCCACCAGGGCCTGCATCTCCGCGTCATCCCGCACCTCAAAGGGGTGATCCTTAAAGGCGTGGAGTTCGGACAGGTCAAGGTAGACGATCTCCTCCTTGACGGCACGGGTAGCGTCTTTGGGCTCGGCAGGCTGTTCCGGCACCGGGGGCTTGGTTTCCGCAGCCTTGGCGCTGCTGCGGGAAGTATTCTTTTTCCCGGGAGATGAGAGCCCGGCCCCCTTGCTTTGGGACTTCTTGTCCCGAGGGGGCGGAGCCGCTTTGTCCTCCTTGGGTGGGCGGCCCCGGCGAGGCTTGGGAGCCTCCGGCGATTGATCCACCTGTGTTCCCTTGGCAGCCCCGCCCTTGACGGCGGCAAAATCCACCACCTTCCCAGCAGGGGCCCCCATGCCGGGAATCGTGGTCTGCTTGTCCTCCGGCAAAGGCTTATCAGGGGGCTCCTTATCCTTTGGCGGGGTATCCTTCCCAGCAGCGGGAGCAACCTTGTCCTTGGGCGCGGTCTTTTCGGTGGGAGCGGGCTGCTCCACCGGATCAGGGGTCGACTTGCCCTCGGGGGCCTTTTCCTCTGTGGGAGGTGTCACGGTTTTGGGTGCCGCATCCACCACAGGGGGCTCCGGCTTTACCGGGGTAGGCTGCTCTGGCACGGGAGGATCACTCTTGATGGGATCTGTGTTCCCCGTCTTGGGGGGCTCGTTCACTTTCCCGGAATCAGGAACATGGTTGTTGTCAGGCAATCAAAAACCTCCTTTTCGTGAAATAGAAAAAGCCAGCCGCACGGCTGGCCGGTTGGCGACTATCGCCTCCTTTCAGATTTTTATATATGAAAACACCGCCCGTAGTCCCGTTGGGCGGCGTAGTTCTCAAAATTGATGACAAACTTTCGATTAGATGCTATAATCCATACTATAATCTAAAATCTAATCGTAAAGGTGGTGCAAATATGAGCGAGTTAGTTCCTGCGCTTAAAGACACTTTATTTTCTCCAACCTGTGAAATTATTGCCGAATATGCTGAGATTGGGATTGATGCGCTTTTAGATAATGAAGTTTTGAAAGGAATACCTGTGGTTGGCACTCTTTCATCACTTTGCAAAGTAGGATATAATTTACATGAGCGTAACCTCATAAGGCAAACCCTCGCATTTATCACGGAGTTTAATTCGGGTAGCATATCCCAAGAAAAGTTGGATGAACATAGAGAAAAACTTGAAGCAAATCCCAAAGAAGCGGAAAAAGAGCTTGGTCGAGTCCTTATAATCTTGGGTGAGCAGGTAGAGCAAATTCAATCTCAAGTTCTGGGTAGCTTTTATGCTGCTTATATCAAAGGCGCTGTCTCTTGGGAAAAATTTTGTGAACTATCGGAAGCCAACCGCCGTATGTTTATAAGTGACTATCAGATTTTATTTGAAGCTGCCATCAATGATGGACTGAAAATTCAAAACAGGGAATTATATCAAGTAGATCGTTTAATCTCATTGGGCCTGTTGCAAAATCAAAATCGGCTTGGCGGTAATGTCTGGATTGAAATGATGGATAATCCAGAAGAACAGAACGATATAATTGTTACATCATTCGGAAAAACCTTTTATCAAAACTCACCAGCCGCTTTGAAAAGAAATTAGGATAAAAACCTCTTGCTGACGGCCTGCAAATCATTGATATTCCTGGATTTTTCCAAGTCCTATAATTACACTCCGACCAAATCGGAGCAGGCAATTTGCCTGCTCCGATTTTTTATTGCCCGGAGACAGATCTCCCTGATAAAAATTTGGCTTGAGTTATAAATTGAAGCATGGTAAAATAAAAACAAATTTTAGATATCATATTTATTGGGAGGGGGGAGGAAATGCCGAGGGTCGCATATTCAGAGGAAGACCGGGAACGTATTCGGGCCGCGCTTATGACCGAAGGCCTCGCGCTGATGGCGCGGCAGGGTGTGCAGCACACGACAGTGGAGCAGATCTATCAGGCAGTGGGGATTTCCCGTACCTTCTTTTATTCCTTCTTTCCCAGCAAAGAGGACTTTGTAGTAGAAGCACTTTATCTTCAGCAGCCCAGGATTATTGCATATGCTCGAAAGCTGATGGAGGACCCTGAATTGACTTGGCGGGAAGGGGTACGGCAGTTTCTCCATACCTGCTGCTATGGCGAGCGCAACGGGATTGCAATTTTGTCTATAGAGGAGCAGCAGACGATTTTTCGGCGTCTGTCACAGGAGAGCAACAGGCTGTTTCGGGAGAAGCAGATGTGCTTATTCAAAACGCTCCTTGCGTGTTTTGGCGTAGAGGCCGACAGAGCGCGGATCGCGCTTTTTACCAACCTCGTCCTGTCGATCCTTGTTGTCCGCAGAGCCATTCCGGACACCCTCCCGCTGTTTGTGCCGGAGGCTGCGGATCAGGCGGTGGAAGTGCAGATCGAAGGCATCATAGACTGCATGGAACGTATGAAAATGGAACAGGAGGTAACAGCTCCGGCCGGATAGCGGGCAGATGAGCCAGATCCTGACGGAGCTGTTTTTTTGACAAAATAAATACAGAAATTAAAAAATATTTTTATTTTGATGCCTGAGGCAGATGTGCCGTGGTATAAAAGAATGCAAGGAGGAACGGAATATGGGCATTTTCGGAAAACTGTTTAAAGGGCCAGAGGTCGACATGGAGAAAAGCAATGCCAACGCCAAGAAAATGCGGGAGCTCTTTGACCAGGTGGTGGAGCAGGGACCGGAGTATGAGCTGATTTTCGGATATACCGAAGACGTGAGCCGCTTTAATTATGGCTTCGTCCATGGCAGCAAGACGAAGATCGGAAATCTGATTGTGGGGTGGAATGAGGCTACCCAGACCATCGTGGCTGTTCCAACTGTTCCTGATCTTTCCGGATGCGGCGAGCCTGTCTATTACCGCCGGTCTGAGATTCTAAAAGCCTATCGGAACAAATATCCCACGGATGCCTTTGTGATTTATCCGGATAAAAAGAGCTATCTGGCCGTCAATGCCTATGACTGGCTGGAGGACGAATCCCTGTATGTCTATGTATCACAGGAAAAGGAACTGGCGGCGTTCACGGAGTTCTTCATGAACCAGTTTGCCAAGAAGTAAGGAAGACTGTCATAAACAAAACGAAGGGGGAGCGGCTTGCTGTCGCTCCCCCTTGTATGATTACCGGATCTCCGCGCCCATTGCATAGGCGGTCTTCAGCGCGGGATGCCCTTTGATTTCACCCACAGCGGTTACGCCGCCGCCAAAGACCGTTCCTGCCAGACGGGCATGCTCAAAGCAGTCAATCCAGCCCTGCAGACCAGTAACAGTCCCATCTACCGTATGCTCACTGCTTTCGGCAGCCGTAGCCAGCAGGTAGATCTCCCGGAAACGGTAGTTGGAGGAATACAGAGGGTTGGCCCGATCCAGCATGGTCTTCATCTGGCCGCACATGCCGTAGTAATAAACCGGTGTGGCAAAGACAAGCACGTCGGCAGTCAGCATCTTTTGCGCAATGGTGTCCGCGTCGTCGTGGATCACGCAGCGGCAGGTGTTCAGACAGGACAGGCAGCCTTTGCAGAAGCTGATGGACTTGTCATACAGCGTGACCTTCTCCACGCTGTTCTCGGCGTCCTGAGCACCGCGGATAAATTCATCTGCCAACAGATCGGAATTACCGCCCTTTCTGGGGCCTGTGGAGATGACCAAGATTTTTTTGCTCATTGTGCGTCCTCCTCACTGATCGTGCGTATGATTCTTGCGGGCACGCCGCCCACAACGGTGTTTTCCGGGACATCCCTGGTTACCACCGCCCCGGCAGCCACAATAGCGCCGTCACCAATGGTCACACCGGGAAGAACGGTTGCATTGGAGCCGATCCAGACCCGGTTCCCGATGTGGACCGGGGCGGGTATCATGGTGCCCCGATCATCAGGTGCCATGGCATGATTCAGGGTGGCTATCACGACATTGTGCCCGATCAGGCTACCGTCTCCGATAAAGATGCCGCCCTGATCCTGGAATTTGCATCCCATGTTGATAAATACGTTTTTTCCAATGGTGATGTTTTTCCCGCAGTCTGTGTGGAAGGGAGGGAACAGCATAAAGGAATCATCTACCTGTTTCCCGATCAGCTTGGAAAACAGGGCCCGCAGTTCTTCGGGTTCGTGGTAGCTGCCGTTGATCTCTGCGGTGATCCGCAGGGCCTCCTGACTGACAGTGTGCATGTATATGTGGGCCTCGCCGCCGCCTGTTACAGGCTTTCCACTGTTGAGATGTGCCAAAAATGCGTCTAAATCCATATTTGTCTCCTGAAATAATAAATTCTGTCCTCATTGTAGCATAGCTGAAACTCGATAGCAAATACCCGTAAAAAATGAGCTGCCATGCTTGAAACGTATGGGTAGTTTGCGTTATGATGAGACCGTCAGGAGGGATGTTTATGGAACTGAGAGTGCTGCAATACTTTCTGGCAGTGGCAAAGGAGCAGAGCATTTCGGCTGCGGCCCAGTCTCTGCATCTTACCCAGCCCACCCTTTCCAGGCAGATCAAGGAACTGGAAGACGAGCTGGGCAGGCCGCTGATGATCCGGGGAAACCGGAAGATCACGCTGACAGAGGACGGCATGCTGCTGCGCAGGCGGGCAGAGGAGATCCTGGATCTGGTGCGGCGCACGGAAAAAGAAGTCATGCTGTCGGACGAGACGGTCAGCGGCGATGTATACATTGGGACGGGGGAGACGGACGGCGTGCGTCAGATCGCTCAAACGGCAAAGCGCCTTCAGGAGCGCTGGCCTGGGGTCCGTTTTCATATCGTTAGCGGCGACGCCGTGGATGTCTGCGAGCGGCTGGACAAGGGGCTGCTGGACTTTGGCGTGCTGCTGGGCGATATAGATAAAATGAAGTATCATTATATGGAATTGCCCATGAAGGACACGTGGGGCGTTTTGATGCGGCGGGATAGCCCACTGGCAGAAAAAGCCGCGGTTTCCCCGGAGGATCTGCGGGACAAGCCTCTGATCCTCTCCCGGCAAGTGGATAATAAAAGCGGCCTATACCGCTGGCTGGGGAAAGAGCCGGAGGATCTCCACACAGTGGCCACCTATAACCTGATCTACAATGCCTCACTCATGGTGGACGAGGGGATGGGCTATGCCTTTACCCTGAATAAGCTGGTCAATACAAGGGGCAGCAATCTGTGTTTCCGGCCCCTGGAGCCAGGGTTTACGCTGGGTATGTATCTGGTATGGAAGAAGTCCCAGCGCTTTTCCAAAGCGGCGGAGCTGTTCCTGGAGGGCCTGAAAGAGCACCTGGCCGGCTTTGGCGAGGTGCCGCGCGGCTGACAGCTTACATCTGGCCTTTCCAGACCCGGGCGAGAATATCTTTCAGAACCAGCACTGCGTCGGTGCTGTTGTAGCCGTAATCCACCTGCAGTTGGGTCAGCATCTCCCGCAGCTGAGGCGCGTAATCGCCGATGCGGACCTTTTGATGGTAGGTGGCCAGTACGGGGTATTTTTTACTCCACACCTTGCTCCAGTCGATTTTGGCCTGCGCCTCGTCGCTGATGCTGTCGATCATATGCTGGGCCTGCTGCTCGTCAAAATCGTATTCGATGAGCTCGTCCAGCGTCATGTGGTAGAGCATGGCCAGACCCTTGGACTGGCGGATATCAGGCAAGGTCTCCCCAGTCTCCCATTTTGAAATGGTCTGGCGGCTTACCCCCAGCTTTTCAGCCACGTTTTCCTGGGAAAGCCCGCTCTTTTTCCGGGCATGGTACAGGCTGCTTCCTAAACTCATTGTGTGTTCCTCCTGGAATGGTATTCTGCCTATCAGTATACCGTTCCGGGCCAGAAAAATCCACCAGGCGATCTTGGCATTTCCGCCCGTTTTATGGACAAAAGAAAGGCCGGGAGAGCATCCGCAGAAATACGGATGCTCTCCCGGCCTTTTTCAGGTTATCAGCTCAGGAGCGGTACAGCTCGTCTTCGGAAATGCCAGACTCGGGGGAAATAATAAACTTCTTCCATTCGTCCGGCTTCTTCCGCTGCATCGTTTTGGCGTACAGCCACGCGATCATGCCGCCCACCAGGTAGATGCCCAGTACAGCCAGTCCGCCCGCGCTGATCTCACCCAGGCAGGTGTAGATGACCCACAGGGTGAAGCAGGCGCTGATAGCGGCGACCACAGGCCACATGCGCACTTTATAGGGGCGGTCCCAGTGGGGCTTTTTGAGGCGCAGGGAGATAAAGGAGATGGTCACGATGAAGTATACCACACCGGCGGTGATGCCGTAGATGGTATAGATGTAATTGACCCAGGCGTCCGGCGCGAAAACGGTGAAAAACAGCGCCAGAATGCCGATGGCGATGTTTGCGTTGGCGGGCTGTCCCTTGGCGTTGAGGACGCCGAACAGCTTGGTCATCTGGCGCTGCTTGGCCGCGCCGTACAGGGTACGGGCCGCGGACAGCCAGAAACCGGGGATCGTGGTGATGCAGACCAGACAGCCCATAATCACGATCAGAATGGCCAGCCAATGCATGCCGATCAGGTCGGCCGCCCGGGGATCGACCACGTCCAGAGCCATGATCTCCTCCCGGGTAAAGATACCGCCTACGCCCACCACAGCCATGCCGTAGATCAGGACAGTCAGACCGATGGCGCCCAGGAAGGCGATCCAGAGCTTCTTTTTGGGGAAGTTTGTTTCCTCAGAGAGCTGGGGGATCAGGTCAAATCCGATGAATTTCATCATCAGCAGAGCCACAGCGGCGAAGAAGCCCTTGCCGCCCATGGGGAAGAAGGGCTGCATGTTGCTGATGCTCCATTCTCCGCTGGTGATGAAAATGATGGAGGCGCCCACGGAGATAATCAGCGTGCTCCAGTACAGGATGCCCTGGATTTTAGTCAGCAGCTTCAGCTCCTGGTTCGCCAGCCAGAAGGCGCCCACAGTGAGGGCCACGGCCAGGATCTTGGTCTGCAGGAAGGTGATGGGGAAGAAGTAGGTGACCATGCTGGCGATGCCATAGGTAACCGTAGGCATTGCCATGACATAGAGCAGCAGCAGTCCCCAGCAGGTGAAAAAGCCCATATCCCAGTTAAAGGCGTTGGAGGCCCAGACATTCGCGCCGCCGGCGTAGGGGAGCATGGCGGTCATTTCGGAGTAGATAAAGCAAAGGGGAAGAATGAGGACCGCGCAGACCACCAGGGCCAGTGCGGACGTAATGCCGGAAAGTTCAAACCAATAGCGGATCTCTACCATCCAGGCGGCCACCATGCCGCCGGAAGCCATTGCAATCAGGCCGGGCAGGCTCAATTGCTTTTTAAAGCCAGTATCACTCAAAAGAACTCCTCCTCTCTCTGCATTCCAATCAATTGCCGGCGGTGCGCAGCCGGTTGTCTTCCAGAACCTTCAGCGTTTCCTCGGTGGAGAGCACGTTGCAGTAGATGATGTTCATAATGCGCAGCTCATCGTCATGCAGCTTCATATCCGGAGCGGCGCAGCAATCCTCCACGCAGATGACCCGGAAGCCTGCGTCGGCCAGGCTGCGGATGGTGCCGGCAACACACTGGTCGGTAACGATACCGGTCACAACAACCGTTTCCACGCCCATGTTGCGGATCATGGTCTCATAGTGGGTGCTGGTCAGGACGCTGTCGGTGGTCTTGTTGACGACGATTTCACCCGGAAGTGGCTTCAGCTCGTCCACCATCTGCGCTTCCTCGGAATCCACATGGAGGAAAATGCCGTTCCAGCCGTCGCTCTTCTGCACCGCAGAGCGGTCGTCTCCTCTGGGATGCAGGCATGCGATGCGGCCATAGGTGACATACATGTCGTGGCTGCGGAAGTAATCCAGCAGCTTGGCGGTGTTGGGGATGACGATGTCGTCCAGTCTGTCGTGGAAGGGAATCCAGCGCTCCCAGTCGCCCTGCGCCTGATAACGCAGGGACTCGCCCATGTCGCGGCAGACAAACTCTTTCTGCATATCCACCACAAGCAGCGCTGTCTTGGCGGGGTCCAGTACGATGTCCGGGATTTCGGTCATGTCCTGATAATAGAACGAAAGATATTTAGGATTCACAAACATGCTTTTCCCTCCGATTTTGTTATGATTCTATAGGTAACGTCACGATCACCGAGGTTCCAACGTCTTTTTGGCTGGAAATCTGAATCTCTCCTTTCATTTTTTCTACAAACCGCTTGGTGATCCACAGTCCTAACCCTGTGCTGTGCCGGTCATTGCTGTAAGTAACGAATGGCTCAAAGATGTGTTCCAGACGCTCCGGGGATATACCAATGCCGTCATCCTCCACCCGTATTTCCAGGAACGAGCCATGATCCCTCTGGATGATGCGTGCCGACAGGTAGAGATTGCCGCCCTGGGGAAGGGCGTGGAGTGCATTGGTAACTAGGTTCAGCATCACCTGCCGGATGGGCCCGGCCATTACGGTGTAATAGAGAGGCTCCTGTGGGACCTGGGTGTGGATGCAGACATGCATCCGGTCGCTCTCTTTCCGGGCGATGAACACGATCTGTTCAATGAGAGACGGGATATCGACCTGACTGATTTCCAGCTGGGAGCCTCGGGCGAAGCTGAGCAGGTTGGTGATGATTTTTTCTGCCTCCAGCAGGGTGGCGGAAATCAGATCCAGCTGCCCGTGAAGCTTTGGCATGTCCAGCCCCTTGGTATAGCTGTCCAGCAGGTACAGCGAGCCTTTGATGGTGGCAAAGGGGGTCTTCAGCTCATGTGCGATAGAGGCGGAGAGCTGACCGATATTTGCCAGCTTTTCCTTGTCCGCCAACTCCCGCTCCATGCAGACCCGTTCTGTGATGTCCTGTCCATAAAGGATGATTTCATCTGCGTCTGCATCGTCTTCGGACACAGGGTAACAGGTGAATTCATACAGACGGTTGCTGACGGTCAGCGTGGCCGGGCGGGGCGTGTGGCTGCCGGCCAGTTCTGAAAACGGCAGGTCCTCAAAAAACGGCGTGCCGTCTATCTGAAGCTGTTCCAGCTTCTGCCCCGACAGGGCGCTTGGCGTGCTTTGGAACCACCTGGCGCCCTCAGCATTGATCGCCAGGACCGTGTGCTGTGTGTCCATGATCATCAGCAGGCCGCCAATGCTGTTCAGCATGGTTTCGATTTCCTTGTGTTTGCGCAGCAGCTCGGAGGTCCGGTGATTGATGCTGGTGCTCATAAAGTTGAACGCGTGGGAAAGCTGCTGCATTTCCTGATGATGGAATGCGGTAGGGTCAGGGGCAAAGTCGCCGGCGGAGATTTTTTCCGCCCGCCTGACCAGATGCTGCATGGGGCCCGAGTAATAGCGCAGAAAGAAGATGGCGAAAAACACGGTGATCAGGACGGAGCAGAGGATCAGCATTCCGATGGCGCCTGCGCTGAACGGGTACATGGCAATGAATTCGCTTTGGCTGACCTCGATAAACATAATCCAGGACAGTTCCTCGATATAGGAATATGCGATGATCTTCTTGTCAGGCCCTGAGGAATATTTCACGATCCCCTCATGCTGCTGGCTCTCCAGGATGTCAGACATGGCAGCTTTGTAGGCGGGGGAGAGGGAGTCGGCCTGCAAAATGCTGGTAACAAACATTTCGCCGCGCTGTTCTGCCGTGGGCTGCACATCCGGATGAGAGATGATGGCGCCGTCCTTTTGCAGCAGATAGGCGATGCCGGATGCGCCCAGACGGAAGTCGGACAGGAATTCATTCTGCAAGGTTTCCAGATTGACGTCCAACGTAATAAACCCTACGATCACATCGTCTTGTACCACCGGATAGATACAGGTGATGACCCAGCCGGTACCCATCAGATCCAGATAAGGATCGGACCAGAGAGGGGCGTTGGAGCGGTTGCTCTGCAGAGCGGCCTGATAGAACGGGTCGTTTTTTTGAAGGTGGTCAGGCGCATAGTATTTCTGCATGTCTGCATAGGGAAAGACGCGCAGAAACCCGCTGTCCATGGGCAGCGCGATCCAGGATACCAGGGGGATGTTCTGATGGATCCGGCGAAAATGGGCGTCCAGAGCCTCGGTTGCCATGGTCACAGAGGCGGTTTCGGAATCAAAGGGGAGAAGGTTGGGATAGAACACGGAGGAATAGGCCTCGCCGTCCTGGGGCGCCTCACGGGTCAGAACGCCTTCCGGGGAGAAATAATAGTCGTCGGAGAGGGGCATATCCTCCGCCAGCTGCAGATAGTGCTCCGTCCACAGCGCCAGGTTTTCAGCCTCAGCCTCTATTTGCTGCATCGTCAGAGAAATAAGCTGTGCCTTTTCCTTTACAATTTCCATCAGGCTGTCATCGATGTTCTGGGAAGCCGTAGACCGGTTTTCCTGGAAGACAAACAGGCTGAAAATCAGGATGGAAACGATGTGGAACAGAATAAACAGGGAAAGGATCTGCCGGACAAAGGATTTGCGTGAACAAAGATCCATATAGAGTCAGCTCCTGTGCAGGCGGCGCTTGTATGGCCGTCATTATAATAGTGAGCAAAATTGATGCCGAGTTTGCCAGACATGAAAAAGGTGCAAAAATCAAGAAAAGGCGGGTTGCAGATGCAACCCGCCTTTTTGTCAAGTGTCACCTTTTGTGGCTGTGCTGTATAAAAAATGTTACAGTGGCTTCAGCTGATACTGCTTGATTTTCAGCTGCAGCGTCTTTCTTGAAATGCCCAGCAGCTGAGCTGTGCGGGAAATGTTCCAGTGCTGCTCCTCCAGGCGCTTGGCAAGGAACGAGGCCTGAAACTGGTCATCGGCATCCCGCAGGGTGCCGGATGGTTCTTCTGCCGGTTTGCCGCAGTCTTCGCCCAGCCTGGTCCGGATGGCGTCTGCATCCACACAGCCGCCCCGGGCAAAGACCATGAGCCGTTCGCAGAGGTTTTTGACTTCCCGCACATTTCCGGGCCAGGAATACTGCTGCAGCAGTTCCATGGCTGCGGGAAGAAGCTCGACGGGCTTTTTGTTCATTTCCTGGGCATAGAAGGTCAAAAAGTGCTGTACCAGATCCGGAATATCCTCCGGATGCTCCCGCAGGGGACTGGTTATCAGGCGTATGACATTCAGCCGGTAGTACAGGTCTTCACGGAAGGAACCGGCGGAGATTTCCTCTTTCAGGTCTTTGTTTGTGGCGCAGATCAGGCGGAAATCGCTGTATATGGATTTGGTGCTGCCCACCCGGGCAAAGCACTTTTCCTGTAAAACACGCAGAAGCTTGTGCTGCAGATGCAGCGGCAGGTCCCCGATTTCATCCAGAAACAGCGTGCCCCCGCTGCTGAGCTCAAAATATCCGATTTTCCGTGCTGTGGCCCCGGTAAATGCCCCTTTCTCATAGCCGAACAGCTCACTTTCCAGCAGAGATTCGCTCAGCGCCCCGCAGTTGACTTTAACGAGCGGGCCTTTGCACCGGGGACTGGCGCTGTGGATCATATCCACGATCACTTCTTTTCCTGTGCCGCTCTCGCCGGTGATGAGCACGGAGGAAGAAGCGGGTGCAATCTGCTGGATATCTTCGATCATGTTCCGGATATAGCTGCTGTGTCCCACCAGGGTCGGGGAAGTGTCCCGATGGGAGAGTTTGCTGCGCAGGCTGGTGTTTTCCGAGCTGAGGCGGTAAAACTCCTCCGCCCGTCGTATGTTGTGCAGCAGTGTCTCGATCTCTACCGGCTTTACCATGTAGGTGAAGGCGCCAAGTTCCATAGCCTCCACGGCATTTGAGATCGAGCCCTCTCCGGTCAGTACCAGCACCATCATGTGGGGATAGTCGTGTCTTAAATGGCGGAGCAGCTCAATGCCGTTCATTTCCGGCATCAGCATATCAATCACAACAATTTCAAAAAATTCCTTTTGGAGCAGGTCCAGGCACGCCTGACCTGAGGTGGCTGTCTGCACTGTGTGGCCGTTGGTTTCAAGAATTTCCGAATACACGCAGAGGAAACTGGCGTCATCGTCTACCAGCAGGATCTGGCTCATCGACATCACTCGCTTTTCTTTACCTGGGATTCCGGTGCCATGATGGGTCTTTTAAAAGGATAGCAGATGGGGTTCTGACATGTCAATCTCATAGCGTAACTGCTTGGCGGAATGTATTTGAGGATCAGATTTCCTCCATGTGGATGCTGAAACAGTCTGCATACGGGGAGATGACGCTGGAAACAAAAGAAATATCGTCGCTTGATGCTCCGTCAATATAGAGCTCCGTGCCGTAGTGCTCACTCCAAAAATGGAGAGATGCGTGCTGTGTATGAATTGTAAAATACCTCGTTGCCTGCTGGAACAGGCCTTTTTCCAGTTGCCCTTCTGCCAGCAGTTCTTCAAGCAATCCAGGTGTAACAGTGCCTTTGACCGAGATCTCAAATCCGTCTTCCGCGGCAGTTCCGTACAGGGATGCCTGCCGAATGATCTCAGATTCTTCTTTCCAGCATCGAATCTCCAATGGATCGCCGGTTTTCACAAAATGCCGGACAAGCTTCTTCCACCAGTCCGACGGGACGGAGTCATCTGTTACCTGTAATTGAATCAATGCCATAAAAGTCCCCTCAAGCGGTATAATCCGAAATCAAGAAATACTTGCCGGATTTAGAAGTAATTAGTATACTGAAATGAGATGTCGCGACAGTTCGATGATTTTAATGAAGCAAGGAGAAAAGAGGTATGCCGCGTATGGATGTGACACAGATGCCTTTTGCGAAGCTGTACCCGCTCTTGGTGAACAAGGCCGTCAAAAAGGGACGGAGCCGCCAGGAAGTGGATCAGGTGACAGCCTGGCTTACTGGATATACTCCGGAAGACATTGCCCGTTTGGAACAGTCCGATATCAGCTGCGGCGACTTTTTTCAAAACGCGCCTGACATGAATCCCAACCGCGCCTTGATTACAGGCAAGGTGTGCGGTGTCCGTGTGGAGGAGATCGAAGATCCCCTGATGCGGGAAATCCGCTACCTGGACAAGCTGGTGGATGAGCTGGCCAAAGGAAAGGCCATGGAGCAGATTCTGAGGAAATGAGGTTACCGCACTCCGGCGGCTTTTTTACCGGCAGCCTGTGAGAAGGGGCAGCGGTTGCCGATGCACTGCCCGTTCCGGCTGCTGTAGGTGCAAACGGGAATGGTCCGTTGCATTTCCACGCCCAGATGCTCCCTGGCAAAGTCCACGGCGGCGAGAACAGCCAGGAAAGAGTCCCGCTTGCAGCAGCGCGGGCCGCCTGCCTTGCCGATGCTGTCCAGTGCCCGGGCGGTCATCTGATTGCTCAGGCCCCAGGGCTCCTGCGCCAGGGGAGTGGACTGGGTGGCAATGGCCAGGAACTGCCCGGCGCTGATCCCGGCTCCGCAGGCGCCCCAAAAACCGCAGGCCCCGCCGGGAACGGCTTTGCCCCGGCTGTATATCTCACGCAGCGCTTTTTCCAGGTCCAGGGAACCTCCGGCATTTTTATAGGCGGTGAGCAGGGCTGCCCCCACCATCACATGGTGCTCAGGTCCGTGCATGTGGCAGAAGGGGAGATCCATCATGCGCCGGATGATGGCCACCGGGTCAGTGGATGTCTCGGAGAGGCACAGGCCAAAGATACTATCCATGCCCTGGGTGTGGCAGTCGCTGCATACATAGTGCCCGTTCACACAGCGGGTTTTGCTGGCTTCCTGCCTGTGGCAGATGGCGCACTCCATGATCTCGTCCTGGGTCAGATATTCCAGGGGCGCCTTACAAATCAGACATTCTTCCGTTTTCAAGTCTTGTTTTCCTCCCATATCGAGGTGATTCGTTCCAGTCCTGTTCCAAGCCCTTCAAAGCCTGCGCACCGGCTGGTGCGGGTGTTGACGGCGTGGTCCAGCAGGGGCTGTGCCTGGCAGCTGGTGTCCAAACACAGGTCCAGGGCCAGCACATCCTCCCACGCCCGGTTGAGAAAGGCCACCTCCCGGCGGCCGTGGGTGCGCGTAAACTTGGGCGCACCTGCCCGGCGCAGATAGTCTTCCGTCTTCTGCCGGGCAAACCCGGCGGCGGCCAGGCTCTCAAGCAGGCCTTCCCGGAACAGACCGGCCAGATCTGTCCACTGAATAGGCGCCACGTCAAAACGAACGAAGGTGTACCGGCTGTGGCAGTGGACAGCCAGCAGGCATTTGCGTCCCCGCAGCTCAATGACGTGCAGATCCCAGCAGAAACGCCGGTCCGGCTCTGTGCCATAGGTCGGCGTTTTTTGTTTCAGAAAACGCTGGAGGGGAAAGGTCAGTCCCAGTTCCATCATGTCGCCTCGTGGGGGATGCTGATTTTTTCTACCTGGAGGTTTCCGTCGGACAGCTCAGCCATCATCATAGTGATCTCCTGATGAAACCGACGGGGGCCGCAGGAGCCGGGATTGAGCCAGAGAATGCCGTCCTTTTCCCCCTGCACATACTTGTGAGAGTGGCCGAATACCACCACATCCACACCGCTGAGATCTGCGGGTACCTCTTTTTTGTTGTGGACCATGTAAAAGGTCACGCCGTCCAGCGTAACCGTGAGGTCGTGGGGGATGTGTTCCGCCCACTCCTTATCGTTGTTGCCCCGGACGACGTAGAGAGGGGCGTACTGCTGCAGCTGATCCACAATGCTCTGTTTGTTGATGTCGCCGCCGTGAAGGATAACATCGGCTGTTTTGAGCCGTTCCGTTACCTCGGGCCGCAGCAGGCCGTGGGTGTCGGAGAGAATAGCCAGTTTCATTTCTGTACACCTCTGTTTTCGTGTTCCATCAGGGTCAGATAAAACCTGCGGGCGTGTTCCAAATCCTGTTCATCGGGATGTCCCTTGGCGATGCCGCCTGTCAGTTTGAAGGGCCCGAAGGTGTCGTAACCTTTGCAGCTGAATTCTCCCAGCACAGGACAGTTTTTCTCCCGGGCGATTTCCTGAACGACCTTGGCTCCGCTGCCTTTGGCCCCGCCGTAGGTGTAGACGAAGAACACCGGTTTGCCGCAAGGCAGATACTGCCGGGCAAATTCCACCACAGCCTTTTGAAACGTAAAGCCGTAGATGCCGGAAGCGAAGCCGATGCAGTCATAGTGCTCTAACCGGACGGCCTGCCGGGTGGTGACATCTATCAAGTCGATTTCTCCCACTTCGGCCATGGCCTCCAGGACCTTCCGAGTGTTGCCGTGATGGCGGGAATAGTAGCAGATGGCGGTTTTCATAGCGGCGCCTCCTTATTCGGCATCTTCATCCAGAGCTTCTACCAGAAAGCTCACCGGACGGAAGCCGTCATTGCAGGAGAGCATGGCGGACTTGGGATTTTTCATCCAGCCGTCGTAGAAATTCTCGCCGCCGTGGCTCAGGGCCAGGACAAAAGGGGAGAGGGTGTCCCAGGCGCTCTGGCAAAAGCCCTCCGGCTTCTTCCAGCCATTGGCGATGAAGACCTGACCCACCTCCATGCCGCAGGCATGGGAAATAGGGTTTTCATACTGCGCCATCAGGTCCGGGTATTGGGTGATGCGCATAACGGTGATCTTACATTTTTTCATATGATGATACCCTCGCAATGGTCGATCTCGTGCTGGATGATCTGAGCTGTCCAGCCGGTAAAAGTCTTCAGCCGTTCCTGAAACGCTTCATTCTGCCAGCGCACTTTAATGGATTCCCAGCGCCTGGCCGGGCGGGTCCCGGTGAGGGAGAGGCAGCCTTCCTCCGCGTCATAGGGCCCGGACTTTTTGACGATCTCCGGGTTGAACATAACCGTGTATTTTCCCTCGTTGTCGAAGGCAATGATGCGTTTGTTCACGCCGATCATGTTGGCCGCCATGCCTACACAGCCATCCTTGTGGTGCTCCAGCGTTTCCAGCAGGTCGGCGGCGACAGGGAGATCGTCCGGTGTGGCTGGCTCCGCCTTTTGGGCCAGAAAGGCCTCGTCTTTACAAATGTCCCGAATCATGGCTGACTTTCCTCCTGTTTTTGAATGACTGCCGCAATTGCCTCCGCCGCAATGCGGGAGCCCTGATAATTGGGGTGAACGCCGTCGGCGGCATAGAGGTTTTGGGTATCGGACAACGCATAGAAGCGCTGCCCTGCGTCAGCGACAAGCGCGTGGTTTTCTCCGGCGGCTTTGTGGTATGCCTCACGCAGCCCGCGGGCCATCTGGTCATAGTCCCAGCCCTTGGCTGCCAGCTTGGCTCCGCCTTTTTGGTAGGCCCAGGTGGCGTACAGGACCGGGATGGCTCCGTTCTCCCGGATTTGCCCGCACAGACGCGCTACGCTGGTAAAGAAGCTGTTGGGGGCAGAGATGGGGCCGTGGCTCATCTCCTGAAGCACCACATAGTCCCACGCTTCGTTGGCAAGGGCCGCCTGTGTCCGCGCACCCAGCCTGGTCTTGGGATTCAGCTGCTCGGACAGCCGCGCTCCGCCCCGGGTATGGTGCACGACCTCCGCTCCGGTCAGCTCAGCCAGCATGTGGGGCAGGTCGTTAGTAAAGGTAAGGCTGTTGCCCAGCATCAGAATCCGCATGAATGCTCCCTCCCATTTTAGGATTATGTGCGCAGGCGGAAGGTTTTCGGCGCAAAACGATAGACAAGGACACAGGCAGTAATGGAGTACAGCACGCAAAAGGCAATGCATGCCGCACCGAATACCAGAATTGGCAGGCGGAGATTCATCATGGCGTAGCAAGCCACATAAGTCAGGATCATGATGATGCGGTAAGTCCCGCTTTTCATCTCGGTCCCTGCCGTGTAGGGCTGCAACAGATAGTAGATGGTCAGGTAGTGGATGGAGAAAAAGACGCTCATGGCCAGGATGGAAACCAGCAGCACCACATAGTTGAGGGGGTTGTCCGCGCCGCCGGAGGCGTAGAGGATCAGGCAAAGTCCAACGCCGATGACAAGGGCCGGCACAGCGTTGATCTTCGTGATCTCCCGCAGTCGGATCTGGAACAGCCTGAGCACAAACCCGGGCTGCTTATAAAAGGAGTAGGTCAGCAGGCTGTGGTCACAGTTCATGAACAGCGCTTTGGTGAAGCCGGTGCCCCGGTTGATTAGGTACATGATAAATGCAAAGTAGGGCAGCCAGGTCATGACCATCTGATTGATCTCCGCTTTGGATTCGGGGAGGAAGATCATGAGCAGCAGGATGCCGCAGACCAGGAAGGCGCAGATACTGGCGATCCGAATGGTGGATTTCCATAAAATCTTCCGGTGCCGCTTAATGAATAACTCGTTGAGAAATTCGAAACCCTTTTTCTGACTGGTGATGGAGGTGTCGGCGGAGATCGTCTTTTCATTGGCGGTTTTGACAGCCTCTTTGACCGTGTCCATCTGCGCAAACATTTGAGCAAGCAGTTCCTGATTGATCTCCCGGTAGTACCGGAATGTCAGAACGCGCCGCAGGCTTACAAGACCCGCCGGAATCCAGACCAGCCACAGCGCCGCGTAGACCGCCAGAGGCAGCACAAATCCCAGTGCGGGGGGAATATAGGCCAGGGCCAGAAAGATGCCAGTCAGCAGCCAGGCGAATTTCTGCAGTTTATTTTCGTTGCGTACATAGCCGCTTTTCTCATAATCCCACAGGGAGTATGCAGCCACCGTCAGTTTGGTTCCCGCCACGCAGAAGGGAAGCAGCAGACACAGCCAGAGCGGAACACCCCGGTTCAGCCCGAACAGAAGGGTAAAGGGGAGAAACCCGATCACGGTTTTGAGCAGTGCATAACCATAGTTGACCAGCGTGTAGGACCTGGCGTTCATGCGCAGGAGAATCATGGCGTAGTATTTATCTCTGGTAGGATCAAAGAGGCTGGTGTTCATGTATGAGCCGATCAGGGTCAAAAACAGCAGAATGTGCAGAAAGGACAGCTGAGGCGGCGCGTTTTGATAGAGCAGTCCCAGTCCGCAGACCAAGGTCAGAAAGTAGATGCATTTGAACAGGAAGACGGACAGAACTTCCCAAAGTACCGACAGGATATTGGCGAAGATTTTGAGCCCCCGCACCTGATACAGGGCGGCAGGGAAGAGGCGGCCCAGCAGGGGGATCTGTTTGAGGGAATACAAAATGCTGTTGACCCGGTAAGTATTTTTCAGTGCAAATGAGAGCCGCAGTGTTTTAAGCATAGGTTTCCTCTTTCAATGCTGCAATGATTTTTTCCTTGAATTCCTGGCTGTCCAGGTTGGATTTCTCTACCACTTCCAGCTCACCGTGGCTGAGCAGCACGATCTCATCACAGAGATCCAGAGCCAGGTCCATAATGTGGGTGGAGAAAATGGTTACCCTGCCCTCTTTCAGAGAGCGGAGCAGCTGCTTCATCTCCTCGGCCACCACCACGTCCAGAGAGGTCAGCGGCTCGTCCAGCAGCAGGATTTTCGGCTGGGCGATGATATTGATGAGCATTTGCATCTTGTTTTTCATGCCGTGGGAATAGTCCTTGAGCAGTTTATCCCTGTCTTCCGGCGCAATGCTCATCCTGTCAAAGTATTCATCCAGCGGCTTGAGGTTCTGGATGGAGCCCTCATTGATGTCCAGAAAGAACTTCAAAAATTCCCGTCCGGTCAGAAATTCAGGCACGGTAGGCGTGGAAAGTACATATCCGATGTCTTCCGCAGACACTTCCCGGCGCACTCCGTCCTCATCCAGGAAGAAGCTGCCGCCATCTGCCTTGAGATCGCGGTTCAGACAGTTGAAAAGTGTCGTTTTACCTGCGCCATTTCGTCCCAGCAGACCGTAAATCTTTCCCTCTTGAAAGGTAAAATCAATATCTTTCAATACCTCTTTCTGTTCAAAGCGCTTTGAGAGATGTTCGATGACAAATTGCATGGTGCTCTCCTTATGTGATGTGTTTCAGTGACAACAGCCTTATGCTTGATGGGTTCTAGTCGACATTATACGGTGTTGGGAGGGGAAAGACAATTCTTTTTCGATAGATTCCGTGCGCTTGCGGTCCGGCGCAGGCGTTTGGTGATCGAAAAATGAGCGAGGGGACAGCGCATCCATTGCGGTGTCCCCTCGTTGAACGTATTTCCTTTTCGTGCCCGACTGTCTTATTCCTGCCGCAGGCGCTCCACCACGGAATAGCGCTGGGCGGCGCGGCAGCTCAAAACCGGGATAAGGACGCCCAGCGCCCCGAACAGGGGCAGCACCACAGCGATGGGCCAGACAGTGAACCGGTAGGTGAAAAACCAGATCAAGCTATTGAGGGCGGGGCCCACAAAGGGCGCTGTGACTGCAATCAGCGCCAGGGCCAGGAGTGCCGCGCCCACGGTATAGAACAGTCCCTCCAGTGCCAGCATAGTCCGCAGCTGTCGGGCCGTCATGCCGATAGACTGGAGTACTGCCAGTTCCCGGCGGCGTGCGGTGATGCCGGTGAGGATGGCGTTGAAGAAGTTCAGCACGCCTACCAGACCCACGATGAAGCTCATGGCGCCTCCCAGCAGGAGGAACATGCTTCGGGTGCTCTCAAATTCCCCGGCATAGGTAGCCTTGCTCTCGTAGTCAAACTGGGGATTCACGTTCTCCGTATAGTCTGCCAGGAAGGATTCCATGGCGGCGTTGGCCTCCTCCGTGGTGTCGAAGGCGTAGTACATGACAGAGTCGGTTCCTGTATCCCGGATAAAGGTTTCCGCCCCCATCACGAACTCATCGGTACCGTAGTAACGGTAGCTTAGAGCGGATGGTACTGTTACCAGAGCGGCAACGGTGTAGGTCACGTCCCGGTACTTGGTTGCCCGCTCAGCGTAAGCTGTGCCTTCGGGCGTATTCTCCCAGGGGCCAAACACTTCACCGGTGGTGGGATTGTAATATTCAAACTCCTCCACATAGCGGATGGTCACGGTATCTCCCAGCCGGGCCCAGTGGCTGCTCATCTCCGCTTTGCCGTAGTCATCGGTGCTGTATACGGCGGCAATATAATTGCCGTCAGGGTCATTCAGCTTGGAGAGATCTCCTTCCAGCACCGTCAGATAGTCTAAGGCAAAGGGTTCCATGCCGTAGAGCTGCACCCCGTCTGCCAGAAGACCGTCCTCGGTGCGGTCCTTGAAGGCCACCATGCTGTCCAACTGCTCCTGGGTGTTCCAGCGCCCCCACATGGAACGGTAGTATTCCTCGGTGACGAACTCCAGCGCCGGAGCGGTCTTACCATAAACCCGGCCGCTTCCGATAATGCCACCCTGGGCGTCCACGGCATCGATGATCTCCTGTGGAATTGCCATTTCGCCGTTAAAGCCGTCCCCGCCGGTCTGGAACTGGCCGGCGTCGGCCAGGATAAAGTCACTGGCGGTAAAGCTGGACACATATTTGTCCAGGTCAAAGCTGCCCGTGAAGGTCACGGTCAGGGTCAGCAGTACCACGGCAAGTGTCAGGGATAGCACGGTGAGGAAGGTCTTGCCCCGGCTTCGGCCCAGGTTGGCCCAGGCCATGGACAGCAGGGATACACCTCTGCCGTTTCGCTTCCTTCTTTGGGTCAGAGCCTTTCCCTCGGTGTAGCGTACCGCCTCCACCGGGGAGACCTTTCCAGCCAGACGGCCGGGACGGAGGCAGGAAATGAGTACCGTCACCAGGGCAAAAATGGCTGCGCCCGCAAAGAGAAAGGGACTGGCCGAGACCACAGTGGTTACCCCGTTGAGCTGTGCAGTAATGACGGGAGTAAGCACACCGCCCAGCAGCCAACCCAGCAGCAGACCGATGGGAATGCCAATGAGGGAGAGAAGCAGTGCCTGGGTGCGGATGATCCGCCGAAGCTGCCGGGGTGTGGTGCCGATGGTTTTCAGCAGGCCGTAGAAGCGGATGTCCCCCGCCACGGAGATCTGAAACACATTGTAGATGATGAGATATCCGGTGAGCAGAATGAGGGCCAGCACACCCACAATGATGGCTACTACGGTGGGATCCAGCTTGTCTGAAAGCTGTGCCCCGGTGTAGCCCCAGTTGACGCCAGTGGAGATGTAGCTTTCTCCCGGAGTTTCCGACTGATAGCCGCGCCTTGCCAGGATCTCATCCAGATCGGAGGCAATGGAGCGGGCGCCATGCTTGAGCATCACATCCAGATTCCAGCTTCCGGTCATGCCGTCGCTGCCCGGCGGGGTCACTCCCGCTTCTGCCAGAATCGCGTCCACCCGGCTTTCGGGGATGAGAATGTGGTTGGCCACAATAGCCTCGTCGTATTCCCACCAGCCGCACAGGGTAAAGGTCTGGGTGGTCTCATGGCCGTCCACCGGAAAGGTAACGGTGAATTGAGCACCGATTTCCGGCTCCACGCCCAGCAGCTCCAGCACATGAGTATCGGTGGCCGCTTCGTCGGTACCCTCCTGAGGAAGATGCCCCTCCACCGGGTCGCAGTAGCTCCAGTGGGCAGTATTGGCATTGGACCAGCCGATCTCCACATGGGATTTGTTGAAGGGCGCCTGCGCGGGCATCCCTATAAACCGCCGGACGCCCCACTGGTCGATCAGAGGATCGCCTTTCAGAGCGTTGAACTGTTCCTCCGTCAGATACTTGAAGGAACCGTGGCTCCAGCCTCCGGCCTGGCGAAAGTTGTTCTGCTGAATGCCCTCGTTGATGGAGAGCGCGATGGTAAAGAGCGAGGTAAAGAGCACTGCTGTCAGGGCAATGGCCAGTACCGCCACAATGTTCCGGGTGCGGTTGGCGAGAAGGGAGCGCAGGCTCAGGCGGCGGATGCAGCCGCGGTTGGAGACCTTCATGAACTTCGCCTCCCTTATCGCGTCACGAGGCGTCCGTCTTCGATGCGGACGATCCGGCCGGCCATCTGGGCGATCTCCTCATTGTGGGTGATCATCACCATGGTCTGCCCAAACTTCTGGCCGGTCACCTTCATCAGGCTGAGCACATCCTGGCTGGTTCGGCTGTCCAGGTTGCCGGTAGGCTCATCAGCCAGGAGAATGGCCGGTTTTGTAGCCAGAGCACGGGCAATGGCAACACGTTGCTGCTGGCCGCCGGAGAGCTGGTTGGGCAGACTTCGGAGCTTTTTGTCCAGACCCAGAGTGGCGATGACCTCCTGCACATAGACATCATCCACCTTGTTCCCGTCCAGCTCTACCGGCAGGACAATGTTTTCCCACACACTGAGCACCGGGACCAGATTGTAGGACTGGAACACAAAGCCGATCTTCCTGCGTCGAAAAATAGTCAGGGCCTCGTCCTTCAGAGCGAAGATGTCCTTGCCGTCCACGGTGACGGTGCCCGAGGTGGGCCGGTCCAGGCCGCCCAGCATATGGAGCAGCGTGGACTTGCCAGAGCCGGAGGTGCCCACAATGGCCACAAACTCGCCCTGCTCGATATTCAGATCTACGCCGTCCAGGGCTTTTACCTGAGTGTCCCCGGAGCCGTAGTATTTTTTCAGATCATGGGTCTCTAAAATCGTCATGACTGTTCTCCTCCAATGAAAAAGTCTGTACCGTCTTTTGACAATACAGACTTTAGCATGGAAATCTGTCCTGATACTTTCAAGAATGTGACAGTTTTGAAAGATGCAGAGCTTCGTCAATGTACCGCTCTGGCCCGAACCAGCAGCATCATGGGCCGGCGCAGCTCGTCCCGCATGCCGGGAATATCCAGCATTTCTGCGGAGGGCTCCGCCTCCTCTACTGCTTCGAGGACAAATCCGCTGCCCAGCAGCCCCATCAGGATTTGGGTAAGCGTATGGTGCTGTTTGCGCACCTCACAGCCCAGAAAATGGGTGATTCGCTCCCCAGGCATGAAATATTGATCGATGGGCCAGTACAGCGGCGCACCGTCTTTCCCATAAACCCAATCCTGACCCACGCCGGCGGTAAAGACGGGGTGCTCTATATTGAACAGAAAGATCCCATCTTTTTTCAGCGTCCGATGTACTTTTTCGAAAATGGAGGCCAGGTCCTCGATATAGTGCAAGGCCAGATTGGAGACCACACAGTCCCATGCGGCCTCCGGGTACTCATATTCGTCGATTCCACACACCTGATAAAGGATGCGTGCCCCACTGTTGCGGCGTTTGGCTTCCTCGATCATTTTCTGGCTTAGGTCGATACCCAGTACCTGCCGGGCGCCCTGTTCCATGGCGAACTTACAGTGCCAACCGTAACCGCAGCCCAGGTCGAGCACGGTTTTTCCCTCCAGCGGCGGGAAAAGAGGCTTGAGCTGATGCCATTCTCCCGCTGCGGAAAGTCCTTCCCGGCTGCGGGACATCTGGGCGTATTGTTGGAAGAAGGCTTCGTTTTCATATTCATTTCTCACGGCATATTCCTCCTGCGTGCTGCTTTCCTATGATTCCCGGGGGAGATAGAGTGAAAATGTGCTTCCCATCCCGGGTGCGCTCTCCACCTTCACATAGCCCCCTTGCTTTTCCGCGATCTGCCGGGTGAGGTAGAGGCCGATGCCCACGCCCTCTGCCTGCCAGGCGCCGGGGGCGCGGTAAAACCGCCTGAAAACTTTGGCCTGTTCCTCCTCGGAAATGCCAGGGCCGGTATCGGTCACCCGGATGGCGGAGAACAGTTCAAAGTTTTTTACCTCGATTGTCACAGCCCCGCCGGGCGGGGTGTATTTGACTGCGTTGTCCAGCAGGTTGCACACCGCTTCCTCCGTCCATTTTGCGTCAAAGACGGCGGAGCCATCCGTCTGCCCAACAGTCAGAGTAATGTTTTTTTCCGTCGCCCTGGGGGCATACTGTGCGGCAGCACGCTCCACCACTGGGGCCAACTCACCGGACTGGGGGTGGAGGGTCAAAATACCCGTCTCCAGCCGGGAGGTCTTGACCAGAGCTTCAATGAGGGCCTGGAGCTTTTCCGCCTGGGTGGAGATGGCGGCGGCGCAGTCCTTTCCCTGAGGCGTGAGTGGCTGCTCCGAGAGCAGATGGGCATACAGCTGGAGATTGGCTACCGGGGTTTTGGTTTGATGGGAAATGTCGGAGATCAGGGTGCTGATCTGATCCTTCTGCTCCCGCACATTCCGCTCAGATAGGGCGCTGGCTGCCAGGTATCGCCCCAGCCGGCTTTCCAAAGCGGAGAGGCGGCTCTCATCAAAGGTATCTTCGGAAAAGCTGCCGTTCATGGCTGCGGTGAGCATGTCGTCCAGTCGCCGGATAGTGCGGGCGGTCCGCCAGCGGTCAACGGCAACTATGGTCAGGGCCAGCAGTAGGGCACCGCCGACCACAAGATACCCGGTCATGGCTTCACCGCCCAGGTGTAGCCGATGCCGTACACCGTTTTCAGATATTCCGGCCTGGAGGGATCGGACTCCAGCTTGCCCCGCAGCCGCTTGACCGTGACGGACAAGGCATTTTCCTCCACAAATTCCGCACCGTCCGTCCATACCCGATCCACCAGTGTGGCCCGGGATACGGCATGCCCCCGGTTTTCCACCAGTATCCGCAGCAGCTTTTGCTCAGTTTTGGAGAGCTCTATCGCTGTGCCGTCCCGGCGAAAGTCCATCTGTTCAAAATCAAAGGTAAAGGGACCCACGGATAGGGAAGTGGAGACCTTGGAAGTGCCCCGCCGGAGCTGGGCATTCACCCTGGCCCGGAGTACCGCCAGAGAGAAGGGCTTGGTGATATAGTCGTCCGCTCCGGCCTCCAGTCCGGTGACCTCGTCTAGCTCCAGATCGTTGGCGGTGAGCAGGATCACCGGAGTGGCATCGCCCTCTGCCCGCACCTGGCGCAGCAGGTCCAGACCGCTGCCGTCGGGGAGATTTACGTCCAGGATCAGCAGGTTAAACCGATCTTCCGCCAGCGCTTCCCGTGCCTTGGCCAGATTTGGGCGGCAAATGACGGATATCTCCGGTCCCGTCAGCGCCATGGAAATTCCGCGCCCAAGGGTCTCATCATCTTCTAAAAGAAAAATGTGTTTCATGTTTGGTCCTCATCGCTTGTTGTTCCCGGTTGGCTTACGGTGTTCCATTATACCATAAGTTCCGGCTTTGTAACATGAGAATCGGTTGCCGGCCATGAGGCGCTCATGATATGATAGTGGCACTTACCGCGGCTAGCCGAATCGGATTTGACGAACAGAATGGAGAGCAACATGAAAGAAGTAGACCCGAAGAGCACCTCCCGGGCGCTGGCTTTTGAACTCTGGATGAAGGCCCCCATGCCCATGGTGACCCTGATGAAGACCCTGGATGTGACGGCGCTGGTACGGCTGAGCCGGAAAGAAGGCTATAAGTTCAATATGCTCCTGTGCTGGTGCATCGGAAAGGCGGCCACCCGGACAGAGGACTTCTACCTGCTTCCGGTGGGAGACAAGCTGATCCAGTACGACCGTTTGGCGGTCAATACAGTGGTGAATACCCGGGACGGCGGTATCGCCACCTGCGACATTCCCATTTCCTCCGACCTGGAGCAGTTCGATCAGGATTACCTGAAGCGCACCAAACAGGTCCGCGAGAGCGGGGAGAGCTTTGAACTGGGGGAGGACTATATGGTGATCGGCACTTCCGCCCTGGCGGGGTATGAAATCGACGGTGCGGTGAACATTTATGCCGGCTGCTACAACAATCCCTTTCTCATCTGGGGCAAGTACCGGAAAAAGTGGCTGCGCACCACGCTGCCAGTGTCCTTCCAGTTCCACCACACCCAAATGGACGGAATACCGGCAGCGGAATTTTTAGAGCAGCTGCAGCGGGAAATTCGTCAAATTTAAAATTCCCCTTGACTCTGACGCTCCGTCAACTGATACAGTATCCCTGAGGAGGGATGTTTATGGAATATTCCATTCAGGAACTGTCGCGCCTGTCCGGGGTGACCACCCGCACCCTGCGCTGGTACGACCAGATCGGCCTGCTGAAACCCAGCCGGGTGGCGGAGAGCGGCTATCGCTATTACGGCAGGGTAGAGGTGGACCGGCTGCAGGACATTCTCTATTACCGGGCGCTCGGGGTGGAGTTGGCCCGAATCAGGGAATGTCTGGACGATCCCTCCTTTGACCGTCTGGCCGCTCTGCGCAGCCATCTTGCCACTTTGGAGGCAGAGCGGGAGCGGCTGGAACAGCTGATCCGATCGGTGAAAGATACCATCGGAGCGGAAGAAAGGAAGGAAATCATGAGCGACGAGCAGAAGTTTGAGGCGTTCAAGCAGCGCGCAGTGGCCCATAACGAGGAAGCTTACGGGGCGGAGATCCGCGCCAGATACGGCGATGAAGAGGTGGACGAGGCCAACGCCGCGGTGATGCATCTGACCCAGGAGCAGTATCGGAAGTGGACCGAGCTGGGTCAGGAGATTCAAAAGAAACTGGAGGCAGCTGTCCAGGCGGGACTGCCGCCGGAGAGTGTGGAGGGAAAGAAAATCTGTTCCCTCCACAGGCAGTGGCTCACCATCACCGGGAACCGGTATAATCCGGCCAGGCATCGGGGGATCGCGGAGCTGTATGTAATGGATGAGCGGTTTACCGCCTATTATGATAAGCGACTCCCTGGCTGTGCACGTTTTCTGCGGGACGCGGTCATACACTGGGTAAAGTAAGAAACAGGACAGGCCCCCGGCTTTTTGCCGGGGGCCTGTCCTTATTGTGACGCTAAAGATTTTGCAGAGTGTCTGTCCCCTTTGGCCGTACGCAGGACTCAATGATATCGGCGATCATTTCCACCTCATCCCCGCAATCCTGCCGCAGTCACTCCTTGACAATGGCGGCGATACCCTCGATATAGTAAGCGATGTAATAAGGACGGTGGGTAGCCGGAATCTCAAACCGCTCCAGAATAGGGCCGAGGATGTGCTGCTTCAGCTCCCTGTATCGTGTGTTGGCGCCTATGCTGCTTGGATTCCGGAACGCCGCCCGGTAGACCTTTTTGTTGTCTCGGATAAAGCGAAGATAGGGAAGAAGATATTCCCGGGTGACCAGCACCAGGTTTTCCCGCTCCCGACTGTCCATATTACCAAGGACATCTTCTTCCTGTTGGGGGAAATAAGAGAGAAAGCGCTGGTTGATTATCTCCAATGTTTCGTTTACCAGGTCAGCGATGGTCTCATAATGCAAATAAAAGGTAGAACGGTTTACCCCGGCCTGATGGCAGATCTCCTTCACCGTGATATATTCCAGGTCCTTTTCCTCCAGCAGCGCGATAAGCGCCTCACTCATCCGCAGGGCGGTATTGAAATATTTGCTTTCAGATTTGTTCATTTGCCGCCCTCCTTTCGCTTCACTCCGCCGATTCGCTGATTTCCCGGGCCAACTGCATGATCTCAAAGGCATACTTTTCCTTACCGGACCGCAGAAGCTTTTTATAGATGGGGTAGTTCAGACCCACACCGACAATACCCACAATTCCCAGAAGGATTCCGGCACCCGTCATCAGAACGCCGCCCCCTCCGACCACCTGCATGGAAAGACACATCCCCAGGCCAAGGACCAGGGTCATCAGGACGCCGAAGCTGTATGCAAAGATATTGGCGGGGCCTTTTGCCTTCCGATCCAGCTTTCTCAGGGCAACGACCTTGGAGGTGTCCTTGGGGGCGTATTCGTTGGCAATGGCTTCCGCAAAAATTTTATCTGTGTTCATTGTGCTGTTCTCCTCTTATGATCCATTCTTTGCAGCTGCTGATATGATCATAGGGGATGTAAGGCTAAAAGAGAACAACACCTTTGGGGCTTTGTGCTGATTTCAACCAATTGTGTATTTTAGCCCGAGGGGAGAGACTTGCATTTCCGACGCTCTGCCTTTTCAAATACCCCTCTTTCTGCAGTGCGGTGGGTGTGAGGCCGTGGAATCGGGTAAAAGCCTTGGTGAAGCTGTCCGGCGAGTCATAGCCGAACTCCAATGCGATGTCGATGATCTTCCGGTCCGTCGTGAGGACCTCCAGCCCGGCGGCGGAGAGCCGGCGCTGGCGGATGTAGTCGCCCACCGTTATGCCGCACAGCATGGCAAAACCTTTCTGAAAATAAAAAGGGGACAGGGCCGCCTGCTGTGCGATCTCCCGGATGTTCAACTCCTCCCGGAGATGTTCCTCGATATACTGGATCGCCTGATGAATGCTTGTTACCCAATCCATTGGTCACACCGTCCTTCTGGACCCAGCATAGGTTCCTGCCCGATTTTCCATGCTCATGTTTGTCCGGCAGGCTTTGGGACTATGCTTCCAAAAACGTGCGCTATGCTTTTTTTCTCGTCAAGCAAATGCCAACGATTGCTGCGATCAGGACAAAGGGGGCCAACCTGACAAACAGCCATTCGAATGCGTGAAAAGCTGTGCCTGCAACGGCAAGCTCCGGGTCACTAAAATCCCATCCCAGGTAAGGACTGTTTACTGTGACCAAGACTGCGGAAACGATCATAATGCCTGCGCACAATGCGATGAGGAGCCAATGAAGAATTGCTTTCCGCATTGCCTTTCTTCGGGCAAACTGCAAATTGATGATCTCCAGCTTTTCAGAGAGCGCTTTTACGGCATCGACCTCCGACTCCAGTACGGTCTCTCCAAGCAACGTGCTCACAGGTGTTTCCAGCGCTTCCGACAGGGCGATTAACAGATCGGAATCCGGGACAGACAGCCCCTGTTCCCATTTGGAGACAGTCTGCCGTACCACATTCACCTTGACCGCCAGCTCCTGCTGGGAAAGTCCCTTGGATTTCCGAAGGGCTTTGATGTTTTCGTTTAGCATATGGGCTCACTCCTTTCGCTCACATTGTAGGGAGAAGGGCCCGTTGCTGCAAGCAACGCAGATTAACACGGCTTATTTCAGCAGTTCTGTCCGCAGATCGTTCAGATACAGCTTCTGCTGCCGCTTTAGATAGCCGGGGACAAAGGGGCGCATCCACCAGCGCTTGGCAGTAACGGTCTCGGTGCAGGTCAGCCTGGTGCCGCCCTCCGCCGCCTCAAAGATCCCCTCCCAGGAGCCGGACATATTGCCGTTCTCCATGGTGAAGGCCCAGTAACGGGGTCGATCACAGGCTGTGACCGTAAAATTGGTGGTGTAACCGCTTTTGGTGTGCTCCATAAAGTGGTCTTCGTCCAGAACTTCCACACAGGACAAATCACTGCGCCAGGCAGTGTTGGTAAAGCTGGTCACCGTCTGCCACACTCGTTCCACCGGGCAGGGGAGATGGACTGTCACCTTGGAAGTTGCCACAGGATCACCCCTTCTTTGGTTTTTTGTTGAGTCTCAGACTGATACCCCGATGGTCAGCCGCCGCCTGAAGCAGCCCTACGGCAACAAGGGCCCGCTCCTTGATTGTCTGCCCGCTCAGCTCCGGCCGGCTGCCCAGATCGGCCATCACAGAGCGCAGATCCCCCAGAGGCAGGAGATAGACTGCCGTGTTGAAATATGTTTTGCAGCGGCCATCGTTGTAGTGTGCCAGAAGTTCATCCAGAATCTCCCGCTTTTCCGTCAGCTGGGCGAGGTAAGCGTCCAGGCCAAACGCCTGGGCCTGTGCAATATCCTGCTGCCGGTTCCGATGGGGGACGAAGGAATCCCCATCGTCAAACCCATCGTAGCGGGGACAGGGGTACTCCGGACAGTCCCAGCAAAACTGGATGCCGTCGTGTGCCGGAGAGCATTTGGCTATGGCGCAGCTCTGATTACCTGCTCCGCCGCCGCAGCCGGGGCAGTAACCGCCCAGGTGCATGGAACACAGGGTGCAGTTGAGGCCGCACAGGGAGAAGCGGGTTTCCGTACGTGTAAAACCTTTCATAGTACCCTCCTGATTGGATGCCGGATGACGGTTTTCAGCCGTTCCGGTTTGCACCTCCGTACATCGCTCAAATAGATCTCGTGGTGGAACCTGTCTCCTCCAAAGTCTTCTACATAGCCCTGGGCCTTGGCGTATTCTTCCATGGCAGCCACGGTGGCGGGCTCGTCGTCATAGGGGCCGAGGTGCATGCACTGGACGCACAGCCCCTCCTCCCAGGAGAGAAACTCCACCGGGGAGAAATCCTGCTGTTTCTTTTCCGAAGCCTCCCGGATGGCCCAATCGAAGACCTCTTTCGTTACAAACTCCGGCAGGCGAATGAGGGAAATCCACTGAAAATCCTTCTTATGGGTATAGTCTACTCCGTAGATGCCATCCTGCCACCATAGGCCCTCCAAAGGCGGTACCACATAGTCAAAGTAGCCCTCCAGCTTATGCTTGCCCAGCTTGCTCATTTTGATGGTGAAGGCCACGGCATAGAGCAGCCCCAAAGCCCGCTTGTAGGCCCCGTCCTCCTCATTGGGGTCGCCCTGTCCCCGCACGGCCAGATAGTTCATGGCAGGTACGGTGACGATGCCTGGCGTCTTGGGCGGCAGATAGAATTCCCTATATTCTTTCTTGTAGTCGAAGGCCATGGTCATTTCCTCCGCTTTTTTGGAGGCTTGCTTTTTAGTGCCTCACAGGTGATGCGTGTGAGATTTGTCATTTGTTCCCGGTTTTCTACATCCTCCACCAGGAAGGAGTCTCTGGCCCCTTCATAGGGCGGGGCCTTGGGCAGGTCGGGGAAGGCTGCTTCACCCTGCGGGGTGATCTTTACAAAAAACTGGTCGTCACAGATGACGGCGAAAAAAACATTGTCGCAATAAAGACCATATTCGCCAAACATCTTCCGGCTGCGGATGGCTCCGGCTTCCCGTAATTGCTCGGCCACATAATTCACGAAATCCGGATGAGACGCCATGTCAATTCCTCCTGTAACGGTTGGCCAATATTTCGGTCAAATCCCCAAGCTGTTTCCGCAGCTCTTGCGGCTCCAGCAGTTCCGCCTTCTCGCCGAAGGTCAGAACCCAGCTGAGCACGCTGTCCGCGTCGGGAAAGCCTCCGGTAAAACGCAGCTTGCCGTCAGGTTCCACAGTGAAGCAGTCTGCGCCGTATTCCTCTACCAGCCTCCAGCGGCAGGAGGAATCAAAGAGCACAGTGACCTGATATTTTACCGGAAAGACCCGCTCGGGCGCCAGGTCGGGCAGCGGTGCGGAACGAGAAACAAAGAGTTCACCGGTGGTAAGTTCCGTCATGCGGTTCAATTTGAACAGCCGGAAATCCTTCCGCATCTGACACCAGCCCCACACATACCAGGTGGACCAGTGAAATACCAGGTAATAGGGCTCAACGGTACGCACAGATTCCTCTTTGGGGGAGAAATAGGTAAAGCGGATGGTGTGATGCTGCTCAATGGCCGCTTGAATCAGTTCAATTTTCGGTGATAGGGTGGTCTTGTACCAGGAGGAGAGGTCAATGAGCATGTGGGCACCGCCGGGCACCAGCCCGCCCGTCCCGGCGGACAGCTTCTCCATCAGCTGGGCATAGCGCCGGGTACCGCTGACACTGTCCAGGCTCCGCAGTCCCGCCAGGATAGCCTGCATCTCCGGAGCGGTGAGCACTGTACGGTCTACCCGGTAGCCCTCCATGATGGAGATGCCGCCGCCCGCGCCCTGGGCGGTTGAGATGGGAATACCCGCCCGGCACAGGGACTCGATGTCCCGCTGGATGGTGCGGCGGGAGACCTCGAACTGATCCGCCAGCTCCGGGGCGGTGACCTTCTCCCGCTGGAGCAGGATGGACAATATGCCGATGAGCCGTTCCATCTTCAAGGGATGCACCGCCTTTTCTGATTCTGTCTGCATTATACCATAGGAATGCGACAACTGTCTGTCATGTTTCTTTTTGCCTTGTTCTTTTCACAACTCTTGGGTACAATAGGGGCAACGGAGGGAGTGGCTATGGGAAAGAGCGTGTTATACCTCGCCGTGAGCGTGGACGGATATCTTGCAGACGAGCGGGGCGGTGTGGATTGGCTGGCGGGTGATGGCAGCGAACCGGATGCTCCCGGCAGCTACCCGGTATTTTTGGAAACGGTGGACGCCATTGTTATGGGGTGGACCACCTATTACCAGCTCGTTACGGAGCTCTCCCCGGACAGCTGGCCCTATGAAGGCCGCCCCTGTTATGTGGTGACCCACCGGCAGAAGGAGGATCAAGAGGACATTTTCTTCTGGAATGGGGAACTGACTGCCCTGGTGGACAAGCTGAAGGGGGAGTATGAGGGCAATGTCTGGATCTGCGGAGGGGCGTCCGTGGCTGGGCAGCTGCTGAAAGAGGGGCGCATCGATAAGCTGTGGCTGTCGGTCATCCCCACAGTGTTGGGTAAAGGCGTTCGACTGTTTCCGGAGCTGCCTCAGGAACTGCAGCTGAAATTGGTGAGTACGGAGCATTGGAACGGGATCGTGGATCTGGTGTACGAAAAGCGGTGATAAGCGATGTATGATCAATTTATCAATCTGACAGAAGAAAATCTGACACAGGAGCACCTGTGCTGTATTATCCGCAGCAAGAAGCCCCACCCCGGTGTGGAGACCAAACGGGCCTGGCTCAGAGAGCGGCTCCAGGAAGGCCATGTGTTCCGCAAGCTGGATGCCAAGGGAGTGGTGTTCATTGAGTACGCCCCGCTGGAGACAGCCTGGGTGCCGGTGGAGGGGGAGAACTATCTCTACATCTACTGCCTGTGGGTCACCGGGGATTTCAAGGGCAAGGGATATGGCAGGCAGCTGATGGAGTACTGCTTGGCTGACGCCAGAGCCAAGGGAAAATCCGGCATTTGCATGCTGGGAGCGGAAAAACAGAAGGCCTGGCTCTCAGACCAGACTTTTGCGGAGAAGTATGGGTTTGAAACAGTGGATACTACGCCGGACGGTTACCGGCTGCTGGCTCTCTCCTTTGGCGGAACCGTGCCCCGTTTTGCAGAGAATGCCAAACGGCTGGAGACGGAACATCAGGAACTGACCATCTACTATAGTGCCCAGTGTCCCTATATCCATCAGAGTGTGGAGTTGGTGCGCAAGACCTGCGGGGAGCTGGGGGCACCCTATACACTCATTCCGGTAGATACGCTGGAAAAGGCCAAGGCTCTGCCCTGTGTGTTCAACAACTGGGCGGTATTTTATCAGGGAAAGTTTGTGACGGTGAATCTTCTGGATGCCGCTGCGCTGAAGCGGCTGTTGAAAAAGTAGGATGCGCCTATGAAAATTAAAAAAATTGAAACTGATAAAAAGATTTACCTCGGTTTGTTGTTGCTGGCAGACGAGCAGGAGGACATGGTCGACCGCTATTTAGAGCGGGGGACTATGTATGTGCTGGAGGATAACGGCGTCAAAGCGGAGTGCGTGGTGACCGATGAGGGCGGTGGTGTCCTGGAATTGAAAAACATTGCCGTTGAGCCGGAATTTCAGGGCAGAGGCTATGGAAAAGCCCTGGTGGAATTCCTTATCCAAACCTACATAGGACAGTATACCGTGCTGCAGGTGGGTACCGGGGACAGTCCTACCACCATCCCGTTTTATGAAGCCTGCGGTTTTTGCAGGCACCATCTGGTCAAGAATTTTTTCATCGACTACTACGACCACCCCATTTATGAGTGTGGAGTCCAGCTGGTGGATATGGTATATCTGCAAAGAAAGCTATAAAAAATGTGGAGTGCCCCGCCAGGCGCTCCACATTTTTTGATATTCAGGACGTTTTACAACTTCAGTCCTTCTGCCCAGGCCTTTAGCTCAGCTTCATTCAGTCGGCCATTGAGCATTCGGCCATCCATGATCTTGGCGCCAGGGGCACTGGGGCGCAGTCCGGCAGCTGACTTGCCCAGACCGCTGCCTCCGGAGGTGGCAAAAAGAACGATGGTCTTTCCAGTGAAGTCGTAGGCCTCCAGAAAGGTATTGAGGATGGTGGGGGCCACATACCACCACACAGGGAAGCCCAGGAAGATCACATCGTGACCGGCTACCGGGGCGTCGTTGTCGGCCAGGGCGGGGCGGGAGTGGGCATCCTTCATCTCCACGCTGGAGCGGGAACCCTTGTCCATCCAGTTCAGGTCAGCGCTGGTGTAGGGAATAGCAGGTTTGATCTCATAGAGCTCGCCGCCCACGGCGGTTGCCAGAGCCTTCGCTGCCTTGGCGGTGGTGCCGGTAGCGGAAAAATAAGCGACCAATGCGTTCATGTGAAAAACCTCCTTGCGCATCTTTGACTCTATTGTAAATCCGATGCCCAGGAATGTAAAATGCTCATTTTCTATTTGCGGTTATTCTGGAAAGGCATTTTTATTTTGCAGGAGCAGAGCGGCAACTACCTTATAGAGTGCAGAATTATTTTTCTGACAAAAATGCCTGAATTGCCGCCACCGCTTGGGCCTGCTGTTCCTCCGCAGAGATGGTGGCCGGAAGATCTCCCTTCTGGGGGCCGTAGTTGCCGAACTGGGCATGGTTGCCGCCCTCGATCTCCACAATATTCTCCGTGTAGTCGATGTGGTCCTCTACACTTTGGTTGAGGGAACCGTAGATGGTCAAGGTCTTTTCATCCGGATAATCGCCGTAGATATAGGCGCCCATCAGGATAAGACCGTCTACCTGCTCAGGATGGTCTGAGGCAAACTTGGATGCCATGGCACCGCCCATGGAATGCCCGGCGACATACCAATGCTGGATCTCAGGGAACTGGGGGATCACATCTTCCGCCGCATCGGCATCGAAAATCGCCATATGGAAGGGCATATGTACCAAGATACAGGTGACCCCGGTCTGTCGGATCTGATCCAGCAGAGGTAGGTAGGCCTCAGCCTCCACCTTGGCTCCGGGATAGAAAATGATAGCGGTATCGGTGGGGTAAGAAGGGGAGAGGATGGTCAGATTGTCCTGCGTGGTGATGCCGCTGTCCTGGGTCATCACCTCAAGCGCCACATCCTCCGCCCGGTAATAATCCGACACATACCAGAAAAACACCCCAGCCAGAATGGCCAGGACCAGAAGGATACTTCCTCCTGCGACGATCCACTTTTTATGCCGGGACATTCGCTTGGTGCTCATACTCCAATCCCCCCAACCAGGATATGCCCAATCAAGGCCAGGATGAACATGATGAGAAAGCCGGTGATCATCCAGCCCAGCGCCTTGGAATAGCCTTTGCCTAATCGACTGCCGGGCCAAAAGTAAAGAATGGCCACATTGGCCGACTCCATGATAATAAAAATGATAATTGAGATCGACAGAAGATCCATGTCTGTATGCTCCTTAAATTTGTTCGTCTTGTGGCAGATATGCCCGGATGGTATAGCAGCGCTGACCTGCTGTGGGCATTCGTTGATACGGCGCAGGCACTGGAAGTATCGGGCAGCCCATGCCGAGTTGTCTGTTCCAGAAAAATAGAAAATTATCTTATACGCGATCTTCTTTTGTCTGCCGCGGTACTCGAAGTCGATGGCCCTATCATACCGTCAGTACCCTGAGCTGTCAATCATGGGCTGCCAGAGTGGTATTGATAAGGGAAAGAAAAAGCAAGCAGGCCAGAATGGGAACCCCAACAAATAGGAGGTGGAGAATGGACCGGAAACAGGTGGCTAAATTGCCAGAACTCGGTGGTGAGGCTGGCCTGAGGAACGGAGCCGGGGCGTATGTTTCACATATCAGAGGAAACATACAGACTTAAAGATAATTAAGGAAATATTCAGGCCTAATACGCTTTGATCTGATATAGTGATATCCAAACAGTTAAAACCAACTGTATTGATATTTTGTGAAGTGCCCATGGAATTCACTTGTTTTATAATAGAAGAAAAGCCGGGGTGCAAGATTTACAGTGTTGGAGGATAGTTACGCTTGTTGGAATGGTAATGCTCATAGTCGGTGAAGCTGACCGCATTGAGAATCAGATGGTTGTGAATATGTCCCTTGTCAATATGGGTGGTAAGTACAAACTCGTACTTGCCACCCAATATTTCTTTTGCCAAATGCATCCCAATCTTATGGGCTTCCTCGGCGGAGAGCTCCCCATGCTCAAAGGCGGTCGTGTCAAGAATTTTTCGCACTTTAGTTTGCAGGTCCTGGCATAAATGAAGTCATCCAGCAATGGAGTCGTCCTCAATGGCAACCTCCAGGTGCTTCATGTTCATGTACTTCTTGTTGCCCCACTGGGTGCCGGCCACATGGCGCAGCCTGGCACAGACAAGCATCAGAGCAGAGTTACCGTCCGGGAAACTGCCCACCACACGGGTGCGGCGGCGGATCTCCCGGTTCAGCCGCTCAATCACATTGTTGGTGCGGATACGGGTCCAGTGCTCGCTGGGAAAATCACAGTAGGTCAGAGTCTCCTCAATGCTGTCCTCCACCTTCTTAGCAGCCTCTTTCATCTTCATGAAACGCAGCTCCTCCACCACGGCCTTGGCCTTCTCACGGGCGGCTTTCTTGCTTTCCTGGGCGTGGATCGCCTTGAGCATCTTGGCTACCAGCTTCACCTTGGAGCGAGGCGTTACGGAGAACACATTGCGGTAGAAATGGACGGTACACCGTTGGTATTTGGCCTTAATGAAATATCTAACAAGAATAGGAGTGAACGTTCATGCTGTTTTCTGTTGGTCACGGCAACTCGGCCATGAAAACCCCGAATTTCGTCTTTCCTTCTGGACTGGCTGACTATCCCATCCGACCGCCGGTTGATACGGATGTGCTGGAGTACGGCGGAAAGTACTGGACTCTTTCCGGCCAGCGCATTTCTTATATGCGGGATAAAACCAAGGACGACCGCTACTTTGTACTGACTCTCTTTGCCATTGCAAAAGAACTGCAGCGCCAAGACGCCATCAGCCCCATGGTGGAAACGGATCTGGCCGTAGGGCTGTCTCCGGAGCACTATGCGCTGAGGACGAGGTTTGCGGAATACTTCAAGCGCGGCACGGTAAACTTCGTGTTCAACGGCACGCCAGTCTGTTTGGTGATCCGCCATGTGATGGTCTATCCCCAGGCCTATGCCGCAGTGGTGCCGCAGGCAAGCCGGCTGAAGGAGATCCCGCGTGCCTTCATCGTTGACATTGGTGGTTTTACCACTGACGTCATGCTGCTGCGCAACGCGGCGCCTGACCTGCAGTTCTGCCGCAGCCTGGAGATGGGGGTGATCCCCATGTCCAATGACATCATCGGACGGGTAAGCGCCCTGTATGACATGAAAATCGAGGATGACCATATCGCGGATGTCATCCAGGGGCGCGCCACGATCCTGCCGCAGGAAGTGCGGGAGATGATTTTCACCACGGTGCGAAGCTATGCCTGCGGTATTCTGGACAAACTCCGTGAACTCCAGGTGGATCTCCGTGCGAATCCCGCGATCTTTATCGGCGGAGGCTCCATTCTGTTCCGTACCTTCATCGAGGAGTCCCCTCTGGTAGCACAGGCAGACTTTGTGCCGGACCCCAAGGCCAACGCCATCGGGTATGGATTGCTGGCCACCGCGCAACTGCGGCGGATGACACCGCAGGCCTACGGAGGGGAGTTCATTGCTGAAGGATGATAAATACCGATTTTGCCTTGGATGGAGCAGAGACTCAGCGGAAAAAGCTGCTGTTGGAGATCTCCTGGAGAAGCTGAATAATCGTAAAAGTGAGTTCATTATCCAGGCTGTATGGGAGTACATAGGACATCACCCGGAGGTAATGACGGAGAGTGCAAGGATCGTGATTGCAGTCCGCGCAACACCAACAGATGAGCAGAAGCTGGCACAGATCCAGAGCATGATTGACGCATCTATTGAGAGACTCCGAGATAGCCTTAAACTCCAGAACAAACAGGGGCAGCAGGAAGAAACCGATGGCCCCAGCGATAAGGACCTGGATGACATGCTCTCTAATCTGGATATATTCAATCAGTAAAAATCGCCCCGAGCCCCAATTAAGCTCAGGGGCGATTTTTTGTGGCAATCGGACGGCAAAACAACGGGGAATGAGATGAAGGCTCGATGAGCTTCCAGGAAGGCATCCTACTGCACCTTGACAAACAGGCCAACGGCCTCATAACGCCAACAGGTACATTCGTATATGGCGAGCCGTATGGGCAGACCAGGGCCATGATCCGCTTCTGGAGGAGGGATTTTGATTTTGGGGAGCCGGATGCCGCATACAAGCAAGCTGTGGCAGCTTGTGGCCACGACCCATATGCACAATCATGATACACTACCCAGGCTATGGTCCGAGCGGTAAACAATCCGTCGCAGGCTGTAGTGGGTACCGAAGACCGCGGAGGTAAGTCCTGTGGAGCGGCCCAGCCAGCCGCCGCCTGTTGGTGTCAATAAAATCTTGCTACTTTACCCTGGAGGTGCTAATATAGACATGAAATTAGATACAGAGGCTGAAATCCTTTATACCATTTCTGAAGTCGCAGCACTCTTGAAGGTTAATAAGAATACGGTATATCAACTAATAAATAAAGGGTATTTAAGATCCATTAAATTTGGTTGCAGAAAGGTCACAAAACAGGCACTTCTTGACTTTCTAGAGAAATATGATGGGGAAGAGATACATATTTCATCCGGCAAACGTGATATTGAGGTATAGGTGACCATACCAAACAACGTGAGAAGAATTCACTTTTCCCACATCTCGGTTTTTTGTGGGAAAGTGGTGGGAAGAATTTGAGTAAAGTGAATAAAAACACTATATAGAGCATATGTTGTTGAAATTTTATCATGATATTGCGTATTTGGTGAAAAGTATCGTGACGAGGCCCATCACGGTGGTCAGGGCCTGCATCATGGCCGCCGGGATGCCTACCCGCAGCATATCAATCAGGATGGAACCGTCGGGCCGGAACTTCCGGAAGGACAGGGTGACAGAGGGTGTGCGGCGCACCATGACCAGCCCCACCACCATGCCCACCAGCTGGCCCAGCACGGTGGCGATGGCGGCGCCCGCCACCTCCAGCCGGGGGAAGGGGCCGATGCCGAAGATGAGCAGAGGATCCAGGATCAGGTTGATGACCGCACCGATGCCCTGGATCACCATAGGGCCCACGGTGTTGCCGGTGGCCTGGAGGGTGCGCTCCCCGGCAAACTGCATGCAGATGCCCAGGGAGACACCGGTGACAATGGCCAGGTACTGGCTGCCGTAGGTGATCACCTGCGGCACGTCGGAGAAGATCCCCAGGAAGGGGCGGGCCAGGCTGACGCCCAGGACAAGGAAGACCAGCCAGCAGACCAGGTAAAGGAAATAGCCGTTGGCGGCCACCCGGTCGGCATCCTCCCGGCGGCCTTCACCCAGGCGCCTGGAGAGCAGGGCGTTGTAGCCCACGCCAACCCCCACGCAGACGGCGATCATCAGGGTCTACACCGGGTAGACCAGGGAGAGGGCCACAAAGCTGTCCTCGCTGAGCTGGGCCACGAACATACTGTCCACCAGGTTGTACAGCCCCTGGATCAGCATGGACAGCATCATAGGCCAGGACATGTTCAGCAGCAGCCGGCGAACCGGCATGACTGCCATTTTGTTTTCGTTCAAGGGAATTCCTCCAATCATACAGAAAACGGGTATCGGGGTACGCGTAAGCGCGCCCCGATACCCGTTTTTTCCCGCGGCGTGGCAGCCCGCGGGGGGTCAGAATGTTTGTATATAGCGCAGGTCATGGCACACCATGCCGTGAGGAAAAGGCACCAGCTGAACGGTGCCGTCCCAGGCAAAGCCGTGACGTTCATAGAACCGCCGGGCCCCCTCATTTTCCCGCAGCACGAACAGGGTACACCCGGGATAGCCTGCTTCTCTCAACCGTCGGAGCGCCTCCTCCAGCAGCAGAGATCCAAGACCGGAAGATGTTCTGGTGGGCTCTGTGTAAAGGGAAATGACCTCGCCCCATCCGGGGTAATTTCCGCTGTCGATCACCAGACCCTCGCTTTGCCGGGGGCTGGGACCGGAGCGGATGGGCCCGTAGTTACAGCAGGCCACGGGCATGCCATCTTCGTAAAGCAATAAGCCTTTGCATCGCTTGGTGGCGTAGTCTTCCCGAAAAAAGGGGACCCAGTGATCCTCGGTGATGACCTCCTGAAGGTAGTCATCCGGCACGTAGCCAGGGTAGGCTGCCCGCCAGCCCCGGCAGTGGATGGCGCTCATGGCGGCGAAGTGCTCCTCCGCGCAGGCGTCCACAAAGCAGCGCTCAGGCATGGACAGCCTCCTGCTCTTGAGCGTGCTGCTGCTTTTCAGCCTCCTGCTTGGCCAGGCCCCGGGCGTTGGCCAGCATCAGCTTGATGCGGTTCTCCTGGTTGATCTTGGTGGCGCCGGGGTCGTAGTCGATGGCCACGATGTTGGAGTAGGGATAGTCGTCTTTCAGCTTGCGGATCATGCCCTTGCCCACGATGTGGTTGGGCAGGCAGCCGAAGGGCTGGGTGCAGACGATGTTGGGCGTGCCGGAGTGGATAAGCTCCAGCATCTCGGCGGTGAGCAGCCAGCCCTCGCCCATCTTGTTGCCCTCGCCCAGATAACCCTTGATGAGCTGCCGCAGATCCTCAAAGGTGCCGGGAGCCCGGAAGCCGCCCTTCTTCATGGCGGCGATCATGGCCCGCTGGCACTTCTCCACGTAGCCTTTCAGCACCTGGCAGGCCTTCTTCTTTACCCACTTACCGCCGTAGATGTTCACGTCCACCTCGCGGTTGTAGATCTTGAAGATGATGAAATCGGTGAGACCGGGCACCACCGGTTCGGCCCCCTCAGACAGCAGGAACTGTTCCAGATTGTTGTTGCCCAGAGGGGAGTACTTAATGTAGATCTCGCCCACCACGCCGACCCGGACTTTCGGCTCCCCGGCCACGGGGATGGCCTTGAAGGCGGCGATGATGTGGTCGAAGTTGGCCACCATACTCTTGAAGGATAGGCCCTTGCCGGCGCTCATTTCAGAGAGCAGGTGGTCCTCGATCGTCCGGATGGTCTCGTCAGTCTGGCCGGGATTCACCTCGTAAGGCCGCACCTGGTTGGCGGTCTGCACGATGATGTCGCCGTACATCATGGCGAATACCGCTTTGCGCAGAGTGCCCAGGCCCAGCTTGAAGCCGGGATTGTGCTCCAACCCGGACAGGTTCAGGGAGATGACGGGTACGTATTCCAGCCCGGCCTTCACCAGGGCCTTGCGCAGCAGGTGGATGTAGTTGGAGGCCCGGCAGCCGCCGCCGGTCTGGGTGATGAGCAGAGCCACCTTGTGAGGGTCGTACTTGCCGCTTTTCACCGCGTCGATAAGCTGGCCGATGACCAGCAGGGCGGGGTAGCAGGTATCGTTGTGGACGTACTTCAGACCCTCATCCACGATGTTGCGGTGGTTGGTGGTGAGCATCTCCACCTTGTAGCCCTCAGTCTCGATGATCCGGGCCATCAGCCCGAAGTGGACGGGCAGCATGGTGGGGAAGAGGATGGTGTACTCCTTCTTCATTTCCTGGGTAAACAGGAGCCGCCCGGTTTTGTCGTAAACTAATTCTGCCATAGAACGTGGTTCCTTTCGGTATTGCATGGTGTGGGCTGGTTACTGCCTGCTGTCCCGAGCTTCCATCGCGGCCATGAGGGAGCGCACCCGGATGGTGACGGCGCCCAGGTTGCTGATGTCGTCGATCTTCAGCTGGGTGTACAGCTTGCCGCCCTTTTCCAGGATGTCCCGCAGCTCATCGGTGGTGATGGCGTCGGTGCCGCAGCCGAAGCTGACCAGCTGCACCACCTGCATGTCGGGCTGGGTGCAGACGTAGCGGGCGGCGTTGTACATCCGGGACTGGAAGGTCCACTGGTTGAGCACCTTCCGGGGGGCGTAGCCCTTCAGATAGCTGAGGGCGTCCTCGGTGACCAGCACGAAGCCGAAGGAGGTAATGAGGTCGTTGATGCCGTGGTTGATCTCCGGGTCGATGTGGTAGGGACGTCCGCAGGCCACGATGATGGGCATGTGGTGCTCCCGGGCGTACTCGATGTACTTCTTCCCGGTCTCCCGCACATCGTGAACGTAGGCGTCGTAGGCCTCATAGGCTGCCTTTACCGCCCGCTCAGTCTCCCGCTTGGGAATGGAGAACTCCTCTTCCATCAGTTGGGCGATGCGCTTGCCGAAGTCCTTGTGCCGCCACAGGCCCACATAGGGGTCCAGGTACTTGACCTGCTTGAGGGCGGGCACGTTGGCGGCCAGCAGCTCGGGGTAATAGGCCACCACCGGGCAGTTGTAGTGGTTGTCGCCGATCCCCTCGTCATTGTTATAGGACATGCAGGGATACCAGATGGCGTCCACGCCCTCGTCCACCAGAGCCTCCACGTGGCCGTGGAGCAGCTTGGCAGGGTAGCACACCGTGTCGGAGGGAATCGTGTGCTGGCCCTTCAGATAGAGCTTCCGGGAGGACTCGGGGGAGAGGACCACCTCAAAGTTGAGCCGGGTAAAGAACTCGAACCAGAAGGGCAGGTTCTCGTACATATTCAGCCCGAAGGGAATGCCCATCTTACCCCGGACGCCGTTGCCGGAGCCCTTGCCCTCCAGGGCGCGGAGCTTTTTGTACTTGTAGACCATCAGGTCGGGGTTCTCCACCTTGGCCTTGCCCAGGGGGCGGGAGCACCGGTTGCCAGAGACGAACCGCCGCCCGCCGTCAAAGGTGTTGACGGTGAGGGAGCAGTGGTTGGTGCACAGGTTGCAGGTGGTGGGCTTGGCGGTATGGGAGAAGGTTTTCAGATCCTCCGCCGTCAGGATGGTGCTCTTTTCCCGGTGCAGATCCCGGGCGAACAGAGCCGCGCCAAAGGCGCCCATGATGCCTGCGATGGTGGGCCGGGTCACGTTGCGGCCCAGCTCCAGCTCAAAGGCCCGGAGCACTGCGTCGTTATGGAAGGTACCGCCCTGCACCACGATGTGCTGGCCCAGGTCGTCGGCGTTGGCGGCCCGGATGACCTTGTACACCGCGTTTTTCACGATGGAGATGGACAGGCCGGCGGAGATATCCTCCACGCTGGCGCCGTCCTTCTGGGCCTGCTTTACGCTGGAGTTCATGAACACGGTGCAGCGGGACCCCAGGTTTACCGGATGCCGGGCGAACAGGCCCAGCTTGGCGAAGTCGGCGATGGAGTAGCCCAGAGCCTTGGCAAAGGTCTCGATGAAGGAGCCACAGCCGGAGGAGCAGGCCTCGTTGAGCATGATGGAGTCCACCGCGCCGTTGCGGATCTTGAAGCACTTCATGTCCTGTCCGCCGATGTCGATGATGAAATCCACGTCGGGGTTAAAGTGGGCGGCGGCCTTGTAGTGGGCCACCGTCTCCACCAGGCCGGCGTCACAGTTGAAGGCGTTCTTGATGAGCTCCTCGCCGTAGCCGGTGACCGCCGCGCCGCGGATGGTGATACGGTCGCCGCACATCTGATAGATCTCCCTGAGCTGTTCCAGCACGATGGCCACCGGATTGCCCAGGTTGGAGTGATAGTAGGTGTACAGCAGCCCGCCGTCGGCGGTGATGAGAGCCATCTTGGTAGTGGTGGAGCCGGCGTCGATACCCAGCCAGGCGTCCCCGGTATAGGTGTGGATATCCACTGCGGGGGGATGCATGGCATTGTGCCGGGCGGTAAAGGCCTCATAGTCGGCCTTGTTCTCAAAGAGGGGAGGCATGGTGTCCACCAGACCCACGTTGTCCACGCTGCGCTCCAGCCGGTCCAGCACGTCATCAAAAAGCTGCTCGCCGTAGTCGGAGGCGCACAGAGCGGCGCCGATGCCGGCGAAGCAATCCCCGTCCTCGGGGAAAATAGCGTGCTCGCTGTCCAGCTTCAGAGTCTCAATAAACCGCTGGCGCAGGCCCATGAGGAAGTGGAGGGGGCCGCCCAGGAAGACGATCTTGCCCTTGAGCTCCCGGCCCTGGGTCAGGCCGGCTACCGTCTGATCCACCACCGCCTGGAAGATAGAGGCGGCCACGTCCTCTTTCCGGCCGCCCTGGTTCAGGATGGGCTGGATGTCACTCTTGGCGAACACGCCGCAGCGGGAGGCGATGGGGTAGATCTTCTCATGCTTCAGGCTCAGCGCGTCCAGCTCGGTGACGGTGACATTCATCAGGGTGGCCATCTGGTCGATGAAGGCGCCGGTGCCGCCGGCGCAGGAGCCGTTCATACGCTCCTCCAGAGCGCCGCCGAAGAAGATGATCTTGGCGTCCTCACCGCCCAGCTCGATCACCGCGTCGGTGTCCGGTATGTACTGGTTGACGGCGGCGGCGGTGGCGTACACCTCCTGCACGAAGTCGATGTCCGCGGTCTTGGCCACACCCAGGCCGGCGGAGCCGGTGATGACCATGCGCACCTGCTGGCCGGCCAGCTTATCCTGAATGGAGCGCAGGGTCTCCGCCGCCCGCTCCCGGGCCTTGGAGTAGTGCCGCTCATAGGAGCGGAACAGCAGCTTATTCTGTTCATCCAGCACCACGACCTTGACGGTGGTGGAGCCGATATCAATTCCGATCCGAAGGCTCATAAGTTCACCTGTTTACCTTTTTATAAGAATTTCGCACCCATCATAATATAACAAAATTCTCAAATTTACAAGTGGCAAGGTACGATATGCAGGAAATTCCACCGGAAAAGGGGAGATACAGCATTTGCCATATCTCCCCGGGCGTGATTTTTGTGTGAATTGACGGTCACCGGCGATAGGTGCGGGTGATCTTGGCCAGCTTTCCGGACACGGAGGGGTTGAGGGCTTCCGCCCGTACCCGCCAGGACCAGTTGTGGGGTCCCATGGTGCCGGGGGTATTGATACGGGCGTCACCGCCCAGGCCCAGCAGATCCTGCAGAGGGGCGATCGCCAGGCGGCAGGGGGACATCCAGGCCCCGCACACCGCGCCCCAGCCGAAGCCCTCGTCCTCCCGCAG
>CALWXT010000006.1 GCA_944385575.1 uncultured Flavonifractor sp.
TATAATATCTTGGTGTTGACGCTATTTAACTAAATATGGGCCTATAGCTCAGCTGGGAGAGCGTACGGTTCGCATCCGTAAGGTCGTCGGTTCGATCCCGATTAGGTCCACCAAAACTGGAAATCGCCGCAGTTTTCACTGCGGCGATTTCTCATTTGACCACAGAAATACCACAGACGGATTTCTGTTTTGACCACTTGGCGGGCACCCCCTTTCGGGAGTGCCCGTCTTTTTTGTTTACAGCGCCCCAGATCCTGAGTCGCGCTTTAATCCAGAAACACCAAACTGGTCACCAGAATCCCTTAGACAGGAAATTTATAGTTTCATTCCTCCTCTCTCATCTGGCGGCAGACGCGCTCTGTCTCCTCCTCATCGAAGGAATACAGACCATCCACCTCCAGCTCTTTGCTCAGTCCCCAGGCCAGTTTGAATCCGGCCATAAAGCTGGCCAAGGAAGTCTCCTCCCGCAGCAGATGCTTCAAAAGCCTAAAACCAGCGAAAATAGATAATATAAGATATCCACACAACACAGCGAAGCACGGCAAGAACGACGACAAATCATCCGATGCCGCATAAACAGACGGTATATGGGTAGAAATTTTGATAAAATCGAGGTCAACATGAATTCTCAAAAATCCCAAAACCGTTTCCAAAATTTTCGGGACATTTGGAATCGCAACGCCGAAAACAAGGCCTGTACCCAGCTTTTCCTCGCCATATCCGCAGACCTTCTCCAGATCAAAACCGTCAAAGGCCTGACGAAAAGCCTCTCGTTTATTCAGAATGCACTCCCAGGAGAGCCCCGCCTGGAAGCTCTCCAGAATCAGCATTTCAAACAGCTTATGGTCATCATGGACCGGAATCCCCCACTCCTCGTCGTGGTACCGAATATAAAGTGGATTCTTTGGATTGGCCCAGCTGCATCGGCTCCATTCTTTCATAAAACACCTTTATTCTATACACTGGGGATTGGTAAGCTCAAACCGCTCATCCATATTTTTTTCGCCCCATTCACACATCAACTCCAGAATCTGCTCCAAAGAGCGCCCCTTGGGAGTAATGGAATATTCCACCCGTGGGGGCACCTCGGCGTATACCGTACGCACAATCAATCCGTCACTTTCTAGTTCCCGGAGCTGATTGGTCAGAGTTCGCTGAGAAACCTGGGTGATGGCCCGCATCAGTTCGCCAAAACGCTGTGTCCCCTTCTCGATCAGGCTTTCCAGAATCAGCGGCTTACACTTCCCTCCGATCATCTTTAAGGTAACTTCCATTTCACAGGTCACTTTTATCTTTTCCATAAGGTTCTCCCATGGTGAAAATTTTTTCACCTTCTAAAAAAACTGTGCGTACTTGTTCCGATAAATTGAAGCAGATATAATGTAAGTATACCTAATTTTGATTGTTTTGCAAGATAACGCGCCTGACAGGAGGACAGCATGGAATACAGGACATTGGGCCGCACCGGACTGAAAGTCAGCGAAATTGGCTTGGGCGGCGAGTGGTTTAACGGTTTGACCGCCCAGGAGAGTTCCGCTATCGTGGATGCAGCACAGGAAAAAGGCATCAACTATATTGATATTTTCATGCCTCAGGCCCCCACCCGCAGCAATCTGGGATTTGCTCTGGAGGGGCGACGGGAAAACTTCATCATTCAGGGACATCTGTGCACCGTATTTGAGGACGGACAATATACCCGCACCCGGGATATCGAAAAAACCAAACGCTCTTTTGAAAATCTGCTGGAGCGTCTGCACACCGACTACATAGATGTAGGTATGATCCACTATGTGGACAGTGATGAGGACTTCCGCACCGTCTTTGAAGGGCCTGTTCTGGCCTATGCAAAGGAACTGAAGGAAAAGGGCATAATCCGCCACATCGGGATGAGCTCTCACAACCCGCATATTGCTCTGAAGGCCGTGGAGAGCGGAATCGTGGATGTGCTGATGTTCAGCATCAACCCCGCCTATGACATGGAAAACGCCGAAACGGACATCTATGACCTGATGGAGTTCAAGGGCATGGAGAAAAGCAGCCTGGTGGTAGATGAGGCGCGGCAAAAGCTGTACTCCGCCTGTGAGGCGGCAGGGGTGGCCATCACCGTTATGAAGCCGCTGGGGGCAGGCACTCTGCTGAAGGCAGAGAGCTCCCCCTTTGGCGTAGCCATGACCGTCCCTCAGTGCATCCAATACTGCCTGGACCGCAACGGCGTCAAGGTAGTCATTGTAGGCTGCCATACGGTGGACGAGGTGTTGGAGGCAACTAAATATTATGACACTCCCATCCCGGAACGGAGCTACGCCCATATCTTCAGTTCGGGAAATTCTGTCCAAATGACCGGCCGGTGTATGTACTGCAACCACTGCCAGCCTTGCCCAGCCCACATCGATATTGCCGCCGTGACCAAGTTTCTGGATCTGGCTGCCCAGCAGGATTCTGTACCGGAAACTGTGGCACAGCACTATTGGTCCCTTTCCGCCACGGCAGACGATTGCCTGATGTGCGGCAAATGTGAGCCGAACTGCCCCTTTGGAGTAAAGGTCCGGGACAATATGGTGCGGGCCAGAGAAGTGTTTGCACATACTCGGTGAAAGAAACCTGGCCCATAAACATTTAACGAAGTTCTTATTTTCGGAAAGCCTTGCTGCAGCAAGGCTTTCTCTTTTTATATCTGCTCTTGCCATAAACATCGCCGCTTTTTTCCTTGACTTATCTTTTGAAATCCATATAATAATTTTAGAATCATTCTAAAAATGGTGTGAGTGCTGTGACAAAATACGCAAGAAAAATTCTGGAAATTGTGGAGCTCTCCTATAGCCACATGACGGCAGAACAGATATTTGCGGCTTTGCGGCAAACCTACCCCAAGGTGGTACTGGCTACTGTGTACAATAACCTGAACCGCCTATGGGAGGAAGGCAGGGTCCGGAAAATATCTGTGGAGGGAATGCCGGACCGGTATGACCGGACCCAGCGGCACGATCACCTGGTCTGCAAAAAATGCGGCAGGCTTCTGGACGTGGATCTGGGAGACCTGACTGCACAGCTTGAAAAAAAGGCAGGAATCCCTATCCTGGCCTATGACCTCAAGCTGCTGTACCTGTGCGAGGATTGCAGAAACAAATCACAACAGAAAGGAATGTGAGGAATCTGAAGCATCTGCCATTGTCCGTTCGCGTCCCCATTGAGGAGGACAACCCCAGCATTGTGCGTTGGGAAGAAAAGTGCATCCGCTGCGGCATGTGCAAAGAGGCCTGCACCCGGCTGATGGGTGTGCACGGCACCTATACCCTGGAGGACACCGGAGGGAAAGCCATCTGCATTTACTGCGGCCAGTGTGCCAACGTGTGTCCGGTAGACAGCATCACCGAGCGCGACGAGGTCCCCCAGGTCCGCCAGGCAGTATCTGACCCAGGAAAAGTGGTGGTCGTGAGCACCTCCCCTGCTGTCCGCGCGGCTCTGGGTGAGGAATTCGGCATGGACCCCGGCGCCTTTGTGGAGGGGAAAATGGTCGCGCTGCTCCGCGCTTTGGGCGCTGACTATGTACTGGACACCAACTTTGCCGCGGATCTCACCATTGTGGAGGAAGCCAGTGAACTGGTCCGTCGGGTGACCCAGGGCGACCGCCCCCTCCCCCAGTTTACCAGCTGTTGCCCCGGCTGGGTGCACTTTGCCGAGCTGTATGAACCCGAGCTGCTCCCCCATCTCTCCACGGCGAAAAGCCCCATCGGGATGCAGGGTCCCACGGTCAAGACCTACTTTGCCAAGCAGATGGGACTGGACCCCAGGCAGATTGTCCATGTCGCCCTTACCCCCTGCACCGCCAAAAAATTCGAGATCCGGCGGGAGGAAATGCATGCTGCCGCCGACTACCTCGGCATAGAGGGAATGCGGGACACCGACCAGATCATCACCACCCGTGAGCTGGCCCGCTGGGCCAAAGCGGAAGGCATTGACTGGAACAGCCTGGAGGATTCCGCTTACGATTCCCTGATGGGCCGCTCCTCCGGCGCCGGCGTTATTTTTGGAAACACCGGTGGCGTGATGGAGGCCGCCCTCCGCACCGCCTATGAATACCTGACCGGCGAGAAGGCGCCCGACAGCTTGCTCCAGCTCAGTCCCGTCAGAGGGTATGAAGGCATACGGGCGGCTCAGGTACAGGTCGGTGAGCACACCCTGCGGGTGGCGGTGATCTATGGCACAGCCAATGCCCGCACCTTCCTGAAGAATATGAAGGAGCATGGGGAGCAGTACCACTTTGTAGAGGTGATGGCCTGCCCCGGCGGCTGCATTGGCGGCGGCGGTCAGCCCAAAGACCTCATGCGCAACGCGGACGAGACCCGCAAAAGCCGAATCGCGGCCCTTTACCGCCGGGACGGCTCCATGGAACTGCGCACCAGCCATGAGAATCCGCAGATCAAGGCGGTCTATGAAGCCTTCTATGGCCATCCGCTCAGCGAACTGGCGGAAAAAATGCTCCATACCAGCTACACCGACCACAGCGACATGCTGCGGAGAAAGGACGAAAAATCCATGAGCAAGTGGAAATGCAAAATCTGCGGATACATTCACGAGGGAGACACTCTGCCGGAGGACTTCACCTGCCCCATCTGCAGGCAGCCTGCCTCCGCGTTTGAAAAGCTGGAGGAGGCACCCGCCGGAAACGGCAATAAATACGCCGGGACCCAGACGGAGAAGAACCTGCAGGCCGCGTTTGCAGGCGAATCCCAGGCCCGCAACAAGTATACCTACTTCTCCTCCGTGGCCCAAAGAGAGGGCTATGAACAGATCGCCGACCTCTTTTTGAAGACCGCCGAAAATGAGAAGGCCCACGCCAGAATGTGGTTCGAGGAGCTCAACGGTCTGGGGAACACGGCCGAAAACCTGCTCCATGCGGCTGAGGGTGAAAACCACGAGTGGACGGACATGTATGAGGGCTTCGCCCAGACCGCGGAGGCTGAGGGCTTCCCCGAGCTGGCCGCCAAATTCCGCCTGGTAGCCGCCATTGAAAAGCGGCACGAGGAGCGTTACAGAGCCCTGCTGCACAACGTGGAGACAGCCCAGGTCTTTGAAAAGAGCGAGGTCAAGGTCTGGGAGTGCCGCAACTGCGGCCACATCGTGGTCGGCACTGCCGCCCCGGAGGTATGCCCCACCTGCCTGTACGCCAAAAGCTATTTTGAAATCAACTGCGAGAATTACTGATACCGCTCCTGCGGCCGGGACAAATGCTGTCCCGGCCGCTTCCTTTTGTACATTTGACAAGCTGTATTCCTTCCGCTATAATGAACAACGTTCAGATTGGGGTGAGTACGTGAATACCATTGTGACATCCAGAGATGACATCCTGCGGACCAGTCGGGAACTGCTCCATCAGCAGGGCTGGACGGCTCTGCATATCCGGGACGTGGCAGCCGCCTGCGGCGTTTCGGTAGGCTCCATCTACAATTATTTCGGTTCCAAGGCGGAGCTGACTGGCGCGGTGGTGGAGAGCGTCTGGCGGGAGATCTTTTGCCCGGAGACTGACACCCCCTGCGGAGATATCCAGGCCTGCGTAGTCTGGCTTTACCAGCGCATGGAGTACGCGGCCACGGCATACCCCGGCTTTTTTGCCCTGCACTCCGTTGGCTTTCCTGCTGCGGAAAAAGCTGAGGGCACAAAGCTGATGCACCGTGCATGGCAGCACATCCTGGATCAACTGTGCGACGTACTGGAGCACGATCCGAAAATCCGCCCCGGCGCCTTTCAGGAGGGCTTTACCCCATCGGTTTTCGCCGACCTGCTCTTTTCCCTGCTGCTGTCGGCACTGTTTCGAAAGGACTATGACCCCAAGCCTGTTTTGGAGATCATACGCCGTTCCCTTTATTGATAAACTCCCGCGCAGCCCGCGGGGGTTTTTCCCCGGTCAAATTGAACTTTGTTCACACTGAAAAGGAGAACCTGATGAAAGTAAAAAAGAACACCTTGCTCCTCATCGCCTGCCTGGTGTGGGGTGCGGCCGGCTTCAACATCCTGCGCATCGGGCTGCTGGCATACCCGGCCTATCTCAGCGTGCTGAATCTGGCTCTGTCAGCTCTGGTTTTCGCCGTATTCCAGCGCTTTATTTTCGGCAGGCTGGTGAAAAAGCACACTGCCAGGATCTCAGCCTATCCGGATATCCCCCAGTTTTTTCTCCGTTTCTTCGACGGAAAATCTTTTGCCATCATGGCCTTTATGATGGCCGGCGGCATTGGACTGCGGGCATCCGGTGCGGCGCCGGAGGTCTTTATCGCAGTATTTTATTCCGGGCTGGGTGCTGCCCTTTTGCTGGCAGGGCTCTTGTTCGGACGCAACTACACGCAGGCTGTGCGCAGCAGCCTTTGTAAGGAGGATCTATGATGCAGGCAATTGCAGAAACTGTTTTTGACGCGGTGTATCTTGTCACCGTGCTCACGCTGGGTATTTCGATGCTCAGGAAACACAACGCCGAACGGCAGTACCGGCTGTTTGGACTGATGGCGGTGGTGCTGGGCGCAGGCGACGCATTCCACCTGGTCCCCCGTGCCTATGCCCTGTGCACCACTGGCCTGGAACAGCATGCGGCGGCTTTGGGTGTAGGCAAATGGATCACATCCATTACCATGACTGTTTTCTATGTGCTGCTCTACTATGTCTGGCGGGAACGCTACCATGTACGGGGCCGCAACGGCCTTACCGCCTCTGTCTTTGTGCTGGCCGGGCTGCGGGTCCTGCTGTGCATGATGCCGCAAAACGATTGGCTCAGCCCCACTGCCCCGCTGTCCTGGGGCATTCTCCGCAATATTCCCTTCGCCCTGCTGGGCCTGCTGGTCATCGTGCTGTTTTTCCAAAGCGCCAACCATGGCCAGGATCGAGCATTCCGCTGGATGTGGCTGACGATCGTGCTCAGCTTTGCCTTCTATATCCCTGTGGTGCTTTTCGCGGACAGCTTCCCCATGATCGGCATGCTGATGATTCCCAAGACCTGCGCCTATGTCTGGACGGTGGTGATCGGCTACCGTATGCCGCGATCCTGGCCGGATCGGTCACATGTCCTACCACAGGTTCCATCCCAAGCTCCTCCAGAGCCGCCTTGACCTCGGCCTCCAGCTCATTGCACCTGGCGCAGCCGGAACCCAGGACCTTGATCCTGCGCGCCTCCTTTTCCTCCTCCGCACCGCCGCAGCCGCAGCAACAGGTCTTCTTTCTCTTGCCAAACAGCCCCATAATCATCAGCTCCTATTTCCTTATAAAAAATATGCCAACAGATTGAACAGATATCCCACCGCAATGATACCCAGCGTGCAAATGGAAATGAACAGCGCCAGCAGCTTAGGCTTGATGGCCCGCCGCAGCATAATGAGCGACGGGAGCGACAGCGTGGTGACCGCCATCATGAAGGCCAGCACGGTGCCCAGCTGAGCTCCCTTGGCCAGCAGCGCCTCCGCCACAGGGATCGTGCCGAAAATATCAGCGTACATGGGAATACCCACGGCCACCGCCAGCACCACTCCCAGCGGATTTCCGCCGCCCAGCAGCGTCTGAATCCACTGTTCCGGAATCCAGTTATGGATCACGGCGCCTACACCCACCCCCACCAGGATATAGGGAAACACCTTTCGCAGGGTGGTCACCACCTGGTCACGGGCATAGGCGGCCCGGTCCCGGGGTGTCAGGGTAGCTGAGGCAGCCTCGATCTTCCCCGCGGAAAACACAAAGTCCTCCACCTGTCCCTCCATGTGCAGCCGCTGAATGATCACGCCCCCGGCCACTGCCACCACCAGTCCTACCACCACATAGAGCACCGCCACCCTGGCACCGAACACGCTCATCAGCAGCACCAAACTGCCCAGATCCACCATGGGCGACGAGATCAGAAAGGAAAAGGTGACGCCCAGCGGGAGCCCCGCACTGCTGAATCCGATAAACAGCGGAATGGAGGAACAGGAGCAGAAGGGCGTTACCGTCCCCAGCAGCGCCGACATGACACTAGCCCAGATCCCCCGGAAGCGCCCTAGAATGCGCCGGCTCCGTTCCGGCGGAAAGTAGCTTTGCAGATAAGAAACCAGGAAAATCAGCACACACAGCAGAATGGTAATTTTGATTACATCGTAGAGGAAGAAATGCAGGCTCCCCCCTGCCCTGCCATCGGGATCAATCCCCAGAGCGGCTAGGCCCCTGCCTATACCGTCGCTGAGCCACTTCATACCCAGGATCTGGGTCTGGATCACGTCCCACAGTCCCATATGCCGTCACCTCGCAAATATTCATATCAAAATTTTTTGATGTTTTCTCCAAGGCAAAGGCCGCCTGTCACAGCGGCCCCTCCGTATCAGGTGTGGTAAGCTCCAGTAGCAGTCTGGCCGCCCGCTCCCGCCCCGGAGCACTTAGGCGGTAATGGGTCCATTTGCCCTCCTGCCGGCTGTCCACCAGTCCGGAATCGCACAGCACCTTCATATGATAGGACAGTCCGGACTGGGTGAGATCCAACGGCTCCTGAAGCTTGCAGGCACATTTCTCTCCGGTGCGCAGCTGCTCCAGAATCGCCAGGCGCTTGGGATCGCACAGCGCTTTGAATACTTTCGCGTCCTCCTGGTGCTTTCCCATACCCTCACCTCAAATCAAATTATTTTGATGTATCAGAGTATAGGGCACCACTGGCCATTTGTCAAGGGGCTTTCTCAAAAAAGGACCGGCGGAATGCTCCGCCGGTCCCTTCTGCCTCTTAATCTGCTTTCACAATGGAGACAATAACAGGAGTGGAGCCCTCAACCCCCAGCTCCCCGGTGTAGGTCACATCCACGCTGTCGCCTTCCATAAAGTCGTCCATCGTAACGCCCTCACCGTAATCCATGTTCTGGTATTCACCCTCGCCGGTCAGCAGCACCAGATAAGAGTCGATCTTATTGATGATGCCGTGCACGACTTTTGCTTCCGGGGTTTCCGTGCTGGCCACAGGGGAATCCTTGGGCTGCGGGCTCTGCTTGCCGCCACCCGTCACTCCGCATGCCGTCAGGGAAACGGCCATCAGAGCCAGCACCAACATCAAACAAATCTTGCGTTTCATATGTATTTACCTCACATTCTGCTGCGCGAAATCCGGCAGCGGCTGTCCCGCGAGCCGGTAGAAGGACGCCACCTTCTCCCAGTCCACGGCTTCTGTCTCATCGTCTTCCTGATCCTGCAAAAAGCCGCTCAGGCCCCGCAGCATCTCATCCTGCTCCCGGCTGCTGGCCTGGGAGAAATGGTCCTCCATAAAGTCCAGCACCGTCTCCGCCCGGTCGGCGCGGAGCAGCAGCTCGTAGTACTCATTCAGGAACCGGCTGCTCTCATAGTCCTCCATGCTCCGGTAGGAGACCGGCACATTGTTCCCTGTGCGCTGCTCCACCAACAGACCGGCTTCCGCAGCCACACGCTCAGCCTCCGCCCGGTCGGCATACTGACCCAGCTCCAGGAAAAATGCTCCGTTATCATCCCGCAGGACCCGGAAGGATTGCCCGGCATATGCCTGCACGGCCTCCGTCAGCCCCGTCTCGTCACAGGACAGCGTGCGCACGGAATAGACCGTGTCAAGCCGGATCTCCGCAGGCGTCAGCCGGATCACCAGGCTGCCGGGGTCCCGGTATTCCTGGATCTGGACGTCGGCATCGCTCTCCAGCTCCAGCTGGATCACCGCGGCTTCTCCCTCCAGCGGCAGCCGGCAGACACCTTTGATGTACTGGCTGGTATCTTTCGCCCGGGAGATCTCCGACAGGATCTCCACGCCGCCGGTACCCGGGAGAGTAATGGTCACCGTTTTGGGATAAGAGGCAAACTCCGCCTGATACAAAGAGGCGTCCGCCCCCGGAAATTCCAGGCGCATCTGCTCCGTGGTTCCCTTCCGCTCCATAGTCAGTACGGCGGTCCCTTCCCCCGCCTGGCTGCCGCCCTGGGCCAAGGGCTGATTCTTGCCAAAAACCCGTACCAGCTCCCCGATCACGGGAATGTCCTGCACGGCGGCGGCAAAGGCGGGCGAAATATTGATCCCACCTACAAAAAGCGCCGCCGCCAGCACGACAGAGCATGCACAGCGCCCAGCTGTACGCCTGGCCCGCTTCCGGCGTATGACTGCCTGCTGGCCCGCGCTGAAGCCGCGCCGGATCACTTCATTTAAATCATCAGGAATGTCCACTTCCACATTCCAGTTATCCTCCATGGACCCGCATCCTTTCCTTCAAAGATTTCAAACCACGGTAGTACAGGGATTTTACGCTATTCTCTGATTTTTTGAGGATCTGCGCTATTTCCGCGAACGTCATATTTTCGTAGACCTTCAGGACAATAACGGTGCGGCTCTTGGCCTCGAGCCGCGACAGGGAATCCTGGACCCATATGGTATCCCCCCACCGCTCCTCCTCCATGACCGCAGCCTCCGGAAGGGTTTCCGCCCACACCACGGAAGGGGCATGCCGGCGCAGGAAGGTGGCGGCAGTATGGGTCAGAATCCGGTAAAACCAGGGGTAGAACTTCTCCCGATCCTTCAGCCGTGCCTTCCCCACATAGGCTTTGCACACGGCCTCCTGTACGATATCCTTGGCGTCCTCCGCATTGCGGACATACCCGTACGCCACCCGGTAAAAGGAGTCGCCTTTTTCTTCGATCAGTCTCAGAAAATCCGCGTCCGATAGTGTTATGGCATCTTTTTGCAGCTGCATGCGGCGAATAACCTCCTTCCACATATTAAGACTCCGTTTTCATGAAGATAGTTGCAGCTTTTTTCCCTGACGGAACATTTTCTTTTTTCCGTCTGCTTTCCCGGCGTCCCGCATAGACTAAAATGGATAGCCGCAGAACGCAGGAGGTGCTGACCATGAGATGCCGGGTTTCGGAACTGCGCTACAAGGAGATCATCGACGTGGCTGACGGCAGCCGGTACGGCTTCGTAGGCGATGTGGAAGTGGACCTGGAGACCGGGCAAATCACCCAGCTCATTGTGCCCGGCCGCCTGCGCCTGTTCGGGCTGCTTGGCCGGTGGGAGGACACCCTGTTCCCCTGGTCCTCCGTGCGCCGCTTCGGGGCGGATACCATCCTGGTGGAACGGGGCCTGCTCCGTCAGGAACGCCGCCGGGAATAGGTAAGATTTCCCCCGTTCCTCCATTGTGTAATCTCTAGTTTTGTGCTATACTCAAATATTGTTTTAAGTCAAACTTCCGGGAGGAACGCATATGTGTGGTATCGTTGGATTCGTCGGTTCGGAAGAAGCCTCACCTATTTTGCTGGACGGACTGTCCCGTCTGGAATACCGCGGATATGACTCCGCGGGCATCGCAGTATATGACCCGCAGCTGGGCCTTCAGGTTGAGAAAGCCAAGGGCCGGCTGCAAGTGCTCTGTGACCTGACCCAGGGCGGCAGCACCGTCCGCGGCACCCTGGGACTGGGCCATACCCGCTGGGCAACCCACGGGGAGCCCTCGGACATCAATTCCCATCCTCAGGTCAGTCAGGACGGCCGGTTTGCAGTGGTGCATAACGGCATTATCGAAAACTATGTGGCCCTGCGGGAATTTCTCCAGTCGGAGGGAGTCCACTTTGTGTCCCAGACCGACACGGAGGTGGTGGCTCAGCTGCTGGAATACTATTACGACGGCAATCTGCTGGACGCGGTGGTGAAGACCCTTGCCCGCATTCAGGGCGCCTACGCCCTGGGTATTCTGTGCGCCGACTGTCCCGATCGGCTCATCGCCGTGCGCAAGGACTCCCCTCTGATCCTGGGCTTCGGCCAGGGCGCCCATTATCTGGCCAGCGACGTCACCGCCCTCATCAAGTACACCCGGGAGGTGTGCTATCTGGACGACGGCGAGATCGCTGAGCTGACCGCCGACCATCTGTGGGTCTATGATGCCTACCTCCGTCCGGTGGAGAAGAAGCACCATCACGTGGACTGGGAGGTATCTGCCGCGGAAAAGGGCGGCTACGAGCACTTCATGATCAAGGAGATCATGGAGCAGCCCGAGGCCATCCGCAAGACCATCTCTCCCCGCATTCAGGACGGCAAGGTGGTGCTGGACGGGCTGGCCATCACCGCTCAGGATGTGGCGGAGATGGACAAGCTGTGCGTCATCGCCTGCGGCTCCTCCTACCATGTGGGCATGAATGCCAAGTATATTCTGGAAAAGCTGCTGCGCAAGCCGGTGGAAGTCACCCTGGCCTCTGAGTTCCGCTACTGCGATCCCATCGTGTCCTCCAAGTCACTGGCCCTGGTGATCAGCCAGTCCGGCGAGACCATCGACACCCTGGCCGCCATGCGGGAGGCCAAACGGCTGGGCGCCAAGGTGCTCTCTATCGTCAATGTGGTGGGCTCCACCATCGCCCGTGAAAGCGACGGCGTGCTGTACACCTGGGCGGGCCCGGAGATCGCCGTGGCCACTACCAAGGCCTACTCCACTCAGCTGGCGGTGGTCTACCTCATCGGCCTGTACTGCGCCGACCTGCTGGGCTCCATTACCCGGGAGGAATACGACACGATCCTGGCAGAACTCCAGCAGATCCCCGACAAGCTGGAGGAGATCCTGAAGAACCGGGAGGACATCCAGTATTTCGCCTCCATCTACTTCAACCACCCCTCCATGTTCTTCATCGGCCGCAACCTGGACTATACTGTGGGTCTGGAGGGCTCCCTCAAGCTGAAGGAGATCTCCTATATCCATTCCGAGGCCTACGCCGCCGGCGAGCTGAAGCACGGCACCATCTCCCTCATCGAGCCGGGTACCCTGGTGGTTGCTCTGGCCGGATTCAGCGCCCTGTTTGAGAAGACTATGAGCAATGTGGTGGAGGTCAAGAGCCGTGGTGCCGACGTACTGGGCCTCACCACCCGCAGCCAGGCCGCCGAAATGGCCAAAACCGCCGACCACGTCATGACTGTTCCGGACACTCATCCCCTGCTCCTCCCCTCTCTGGAGGTAGTGCCCATGCAGCTTTTCGCCTACTATGTAGCCCTTCAGCGCGGCTGCGACATTGACAAGCCCCGGAACCTGGCCAAGTCCGTGACCGTAGAATAAGGAGGGACACTTTGAAAAAACTGACTGCACTGTTTCTCTCCCTGGCTCTGCTGCTCACCCTGGCCGCCTGCGGCCCGGAGGGAAAGGCAGCCGACGTGGTACGCTACGGCATGTCCAACGCCTGGGACACTCTGATGCCGTACAACAGCCCGTCGGGCAGTAACTATACCCGTATTGTGTGTGACAAAATCTACGACCGGCTGGCCTACGTCCACGCCGACGGCTCTCTGGACCCCCGGGGCGCCGCAAGCTGGGAGAGCGCCGACGATGGCATGGCGGTGGTCTTCCATCTGGATGAAAAAGCCGCCTTCCATGACGGCACCGCCGTAACGGCAGAACATTGGGCAGACACCATCGCGCTGATGACCAACCCCGACTGCCCTGCCCTGGGCCGCTCCGTATTCAACGTGCTGGCGGGTACTGACGACAATGGTGCCGCCATTCAGGGGGAAGCCCTGGGCGCCGAGGCAGTGGATGAATACACCCTGAAGCTTACCTTCAAGACCCCCACCACCCCGGAGGACTTCCTGCTGGACCGCAACCGGGAGTTTTATGTGCTGCCCACCCACCTGCTGGATGGAACAGCCCCGTCGGAGGTCATGGACCTGGAGCTGTGGGAGGCCCCCGTGGGCTCCGGCCCTCTCAAATTTGTAGAGGAGATCCCCGGCAGCCAGCTCACCCTCCAGGCCAACCCGGACTACCATCTGGGCCGTCCCGGCTTCGATACCCTGGTCATTACGGTAATGGACAAGTCCAATCTGCTCCCCTCGCTGATGGCGGGAGATCTGGACTACTATGCCTTCGGCGGCAATCTGTCGGTGGAATCCGCGGAAACTGCCCGGAAGGGCGGAATCGAAGTGCTGGAGGGCACCGTGCCCAACAGCTTCTATGAGCTGATGCTCAACAATCAGACCATTTCCAGCTCTGCTATCCGCCGGGCTATCGACCTGGCGCTGGACAAGGATGCTCTGTGCCTCCATACTGCCCAGGGGCTGGGCGAACCCACCGCCACCGACCTGACGCCGGGCACGGAGTACACCAGCTCCCTGACCTGGAACCGGGATGTGGAGGGTGCAAAGGCGCTGCTGGCGGAGGGCGGCTACGATGGCAGCACCTACACCCTGGCCTGTACCTCCAACCGCTCCGGTCTGGCAGCTCTGATGCAGCAGCAGCTGGCGGAAGCAGACATCACCGTGACCATTGAGACGGTGGACTCCGCCACTCTGTTCTCCGGCATGGCGGACGGCAAGTATGATATGGCCATCGCCAGCCATACCCCTGGCGCCCTCCCCCTCTGGTTCACTGAGAGCCGGTTCAGCGAGGGCAACAACATTTTCCATGTGTCTGACCTGTCCCCCTATACCGCCCTGATCGCCCAGATCAAGGCCACCTCCGGCGGAGCGGAGCGGCAGGCGCTGGTGGATCAGCTTCAGGAGCTGCTGGCACAGGAGCGGCCCTTTATCCCCCTGTGGTTCGGCCGTACTCTCCACGCCCAGTCCCCCACAGTAGACAACATCGACTACCCCTCTTCCAGCTTCTCCAACGAGAACGTGTGGGAGTGGACCTTAAAATAAGACAGAAATAACCTCCGTAGGGCCGCCGCCCATAGCGGCCCGTGCCGAAAGGCCGGAAGTGCAGGAGGAACCAACGCTTATGGGTCGCTATATCCGGCGCCGTCTTGTCACGGCAATCCCCGTCTTTTTCGGGATCACGTTACTTGTCTTTCTGATGGTCAATCTGGCCCCCGGCACCATCACCGACCTGATGGGCGAGGGGGCCTCCTCTGAGGCCGACAGGGCCGCTTTGGAAGCCGCCCTGGGCCTTGACCAGCCGCTGCCCATCCGGTACGTCCAGTGGCTGGCGGGATTGTTCCGAGGCCAGCTGGGGCAGTCCTTCTTCTATGACCGGCCCGTGAGCCGCCTGATCGCCCAGCGGGTGGGTCCCTCCCTGCTGCTTACCGGCAGCGGTGTGGTGCTGGCGGTGGCCATAGCCCTGCCTCTGGGCATCCTGGCCGCCTGGAAGCCCCGCTCCGTCTGGGACCGGCTGGCCTCTGTCCTCAGTCTGATCAGCTACAGCGTGCCCGGCTTTTTCCTCTGCCTGGCCGGCATTGCCCTGTTTGCCGTCACGCTGGGCTGGCTGCCCGCCCGCGGCATGTACACAGCAGGCTCCTTCACCTCTCTGGCCGACCTGCTCCGCCACCTGATCCTCCCCGCCGGAGTGGTGTGCCTCAGCAGCTTGGGGGAGCTGGTCAAGCAGACCCGGGCCGCCTGTCTGGAAGCTCTGGGCCAGGACTACATCGTTACCGCCCGGGCCAAGGGTCTGACCGAAGGCGCAGTGATGGTACGCCATGCCTTCCGTGGTTCCCTGGTCCCGGTGCTCACCACTATCCTCAGCCACATCCCACATATCCTGGGCGGCTCGGTGGTGGTGGAACAGATCTTCGGCTGGCCCGGCATGGGCAGCCTGCTCTTTTCCGGCATCTCCCAGCGGGATTATCCGGTGGTGATGGGTGTTACGGTGGTCATCGCTCTGGCGGTGCTCCTGACCAATCTGCTGCTGGATCTGGTATACGGCCTGGCCGACCCCAGAGTGCGGTATGGAAAGGGGTAGGGCCATGGAATGTCACGCTTACCTGCCCCGCAGTCCCCGGGCCCGCTTCCGGCGGGACCGGCGGGCTATGGCCTGTCTGATAATCTTAGTTCTGGAGCTTCTGCTGGTGTTTCTCCTCCCTCCCCTGCTGGGTCTGGAACCCAACATCAGTGACATGGAGGCGGGCTTTTGGGCTTCACCCTCCCAGGAACACTGGCTGGGTACCGACGGCGAGGGCCGGGATCTGTTGGCCAGACTGCTGTGCGGCGGGCAGGTCTCCCTGCTCATCGGTCTCTCCGCCGCCGCCATCAGTGCCGCGCTGGGAGTCCCACTGGGCCTGCTGGCAGGCTACCGGCGGGGCGCCTGGGAATTCTGGATCATGCGGCTGGCTGACATCGTCCAGTCCTTTCCCAGTATTGTGCTGGTGCTCTGCCTGGTGGCTCTGACCGGACCTTCCGCCCTGAATATCGTGCTGGTGCTGGGCCTGCTTGGCTGGACGGGCATCGCCCGGCTGGTCTACGGCAACACACTCACTGTGCGGGATCAGGAGTACATCGTGGCGGTACGCGCCCTGGGCGCCAGCCGTTCCCTCATTCTGCGGCGCAACGTGCTCCCCAATGTGATCTCTCCGGTGTGGTGCTCCATTCCCCTGCGGGCAGGCCGGGCTATTTTGTCTGAATCCAGCCTCAGCTTTCTGGGGGTAGGCATCCGCACCCCACAGGCCTCCTGGGGCAGCCTTATCAAGGCCGCCGCCGATCTGACCGTTCTTACCGGCCGTCCCTGGGCCTGGCTCCCTCCCGCCGCCTGCATTATTCTGACCGTTCTCTGCCTGGCCGGGATCGGCGATGGTCTCCGGGACGCGCTGGACACCCGCAACCGGCGGATGCCGGATCGGTGATCTGCTCAAAAATATACATCAAAAGCAGAAAAAGTGCGCATTTTCTCTTGTCATGAATAAACATTCAGTGTTATCATAAATATGACAAAAAGAAAGGGGCGCCGAGCATGTCCAGAATCATTGACTTGGATCAGAGATGCCAATTCCGCATCCTGCTGCATCCTGTGCGGCAGGAAATCGTACATCTGCTGCGCCTGTCGGACCGCCCCCTGTCCGCCAACGCAGTCGCCAGACGCATGAATCTCTCTCCCATCGCAACCCAGGGCCATCTAAAGAAGCTGGTAGATCTGGGTGTGGTGCTTATGGAGGAGCAGCACGACCAGCAGGGCGGCAGAACCGTGCTCTATTCCCTGGACGACGTGGATATCCGCCTGCACCTGGGCAAGAAGGATGTCTTTCAGGGAGAGCGGGAGGCCATGGCTGCCAATGTGGTAGACGGCGTTTTCCGCGGCTTGGTCAATACGACCCATCTGCACCCGGAGGAAAACCTGGATCAGCACTGTCTGCTCCGGTTCGGTGCACTCCACCTCTCCACCCAGGAGCGCAATGAGTTAAGTGCGCTAGTTGCCGATTATCTAACAAGCCACGGTGTACATACGCCGGATAATGCCGAGCATTGGGAATACGTAATCATGGCATATCGGGCACAGGATGATACAGAAAAATAAAAAGAAAAGACTGTCGTAAGCGACAGCCTTTTCTTTTTACTTTTTACCGCGTCCAAAAAGCCTCGCCAGCAGACCGGGTTTCCGCTCCTGCACCGGCGGGGCCTGGACGGCGGCCAGCGCCTCCCGTTCCGCCTCGTCCATCAGGACGGCCTGGGCGTCCACGCCCGGCGTCCCCTCCGGACGCTCCACCCGTGTATAGGAGCCGTCCGGCTGGAGCACCCGGGCCTTCACATTGTCCGAGCAGTAGAGCTCCACATAGTGGCGGATCTGACGGCGGACCGCAGGGTCCAGCACCGGGCAGGCAATCTCTACCCGCCGTTCGGTATTGCGGGTCATCAGGTCTGCCGAGCCGATATAAATTTTCGTCTCCTCCCCCACGCCGAAGGCGTAGATCCGGGGATGTTCCAGAAACCGGCCTACAATGGAAAACACCTTGATGTGGTCGGTCAGGCCCGGCACGCCGGGCCGCAGGCAGCATATGCCCCGGACATTCATGGTTACCGGCACGCCCGCCTGGCTGGCCTCTGCCAGCTTGTCAATGAGATTCCGGTCGGTCACCGAATTCACCTTGACGAAAATCCGGGCGGGCTTGCCCCGGCGGGCCTTCTCAATCTCTCCGTCCATCAGCTCCAGCAGCCGGTTCTTCAGGCTGTTGGGAGCGACCAGCAGCTGGTGATACTCACCGTTCAGATTGGAGGTGGACATGTTCTGGAAAAAGGCCGCTCCGTCAGCGCCAATGGCGGGACTGGCGGTCATCAGGCAGAAGTCGGTGTACAGCTTGGCGGTCTTTTCATTGTAGTTTCCGGTGCCGATCTGGGTAATGTACTGGATATGTCCCCTCTCCCGCCGGGTGATCAGGCAGATCTTGGAGTGCACCTTATATTGCTCAAAGCCGTAGAGGATGGTGCAGCCCGCTTCCTCCAGCCGCTGGGCCCAGGCAATGTTGTTCTGCTCGTCAAACCGGGCCCGCAGTTCCATGAGTACCGTCACGTCCTTGCCGTTCTCCGCAGCGGCAGCCAGATACTCCACCAGCTTGGCGGTGGAGGCCAGACGGTAGATGGTGATCTTGATGGAGAGCACCGCCGGATCGTTGGCGGCCTCCCGCACCAGCTGAAGGAACGGCTCCATGCTCTGGTAGGGATAGAACATCAGGGCATCCCGCCGCAGGATCTGGGGAATCAGCTTCTCCCCCTTTACCAGCCCGGCAGGCCACTGAGGCGTGTGGGGCGGATAGCACAGGGCGGCGGCGCTCTCCTGGGGCAGTTTCCCCTCCAGGGAGTATACATAGTTCATCATCAGCGGGCTTTTGGAGCGGAATACCTGTTCCGGCGTAAGTGCCAGACGCTGGCACAGGTACTGCTGCAGCTCGGCGGAGGCCTCACCCTGGATCTCCAGCCGTACGGGAGCCAGACGGGCCCGCTTCTTCAAAATCTTCTGCATATGGGCCCGGAAATCCTCGCCCACATCATAGTCCTCGTCCTCAGGGCTGATATCGGCGTTGCGGGTCACGGAAATGACGCACTTCTCCTCCACCTGGCAGTTTTCAAAGAGGCTGTCGGCATAGGCCAGTACCACCTGCTCGGTGAGCAGGTACCGCAGGCCCCGCTCCTCCAGCCGCAGATAGGGCGGCAGGTTTTTGGGGATGGGCACCAGGCCGAAGCACCGCTTTCCCTCCATTTGCAGGGTGAGCGCAATGGTCAGGCTGTTGGAAGGCAGGTGGGGGAACGGATGGTGGCTGTCCACCACCATGGGCGAAAGCACCGGCTGCACATAGTCCCGGAACCAGCGCTCCACCTGCTTGCGCTCCTTGCCATCCAGCTCGCCGGGAGACAGATTGCAGATGTTGCAGGTACGCAGCCGCTTTTCCAGCTGGGAGATGATCTTGTCCCGCTGCTTGTACAGGCCCGGCACCGTCTTGAAAATGGCCTGAAGCTGCTCAGTGGGTGTCAAGCCGCTCTTGCTGTCCACGTGGGTCTGCTTGGACAGGGTCATGTCGCTGATAGAGCCCACCCGGATCATAAAGAACTCATCCAGATTGCTGGTAAAGATGGCGGCAAATTTCAGCCGTTCAAACAGAGGCACGCTTTCATCCTTGGCCTCCTCCAGCACCCGCTCATTGAACCTCAGCCAGGACAGCTCCCGTTCCTGGGTATAGCGGGTATCAATTTCCTTTGTCATGCTCGTTGCTCACTCCCATTACGCGGTTAAGCAGATAGCCCTCCCGCACGCCGCAGGTGCTCACCGATATGGTCTCCACCTGGTAGGCACTTAAAACAGATGTTAAAATCGCCAGCCCCGGCAGGATGGTGTGGACCCGATCGGGCACAGATCGCAGGATCTGCCGCAGCGTATCCTGATCTCCCTTTTTCAGGTCCTTGTAGAGGGACTTGATCTCTCCCACCGGGATGATGCGGTTATCCGGGTCCGCCCCCGCCAGATCGTTGCACAGCTTGGCCGTCGCCCGGATGGTGCCGCCCACACCGGTGAGGTGGCTGCACCGCAGGCCGGCTGTCCTGGCCTTCTCCAGTTCCTCCTCCACATGTCTGCGGATGGCTTTCCGCTCCTCCTTGGTGGGGAACAGTCCGGAGACATGCCTGGTAAACAGGGACAGGGACCCCATGGGCAGAGAACAGCCGGAAGTGATGGCGTTGTCCCGGTAGGCCACAAGCTCCGTGGAACCGCCTCCGATATCCGCCAGCAGACCGCAGCCGGGGGCGCCGCCGCCTACAGTAGCACCCTGGAAGGAGAAGGCCGCCTCCTCCGCGCCGGTAAGCACCTCCACCTGGAGATCTGTCACCGCCTGGATGGTCTCCAAAGCCTCCTCCGTATTGACAATGTTCCGCAGAGACGCGGTGCCGAATACATAGATCTGATCGATATCAAAATTCCGCAGCAGAGCCTTGAAGCCCGCCAGCACCCGGCAGGCCACCAGAATCCCGCTGTCGGAGAGCACTCCATTTTTAATATAGCCTGCCAGCCCCGCCATTTCCTTCTTATTCATCAGGAGCTTGAATGTCTGACCCTCCCAGTGGTAAATGGACAGACGGATGGTGTTGGAGCCTACATCCACGATCCCGCACTTCATGGCTCCGTCCCCCTTTCTCATACGTGGCTTAGTTTAGGTGATTTCTGTCGTAATGGCAATAGACTTTACAGAAGTTTTACAGGGCCGCGCCAAACGGCGCGGCCCTGTCGTTTTCTCTCTCTGCTGTTTACATGACGCCCTTACGGACATTGACCACAAAGTCCTGTACGTTGGTAACGATGGTGCGCACCGACAGGCTGCCCCGGTCCCGCAGCTTGTTCACGGCGAACTCGGACACGTCCACCGAGTAGAAATACACCGGACGCACCACGCCGTCCACCACCCGGTAGGAGGGCGTCATGTTGCCGGTAGCCACCGTATGGAGGGTGGAGGCCATGCAGATCACAGTGGTGGCCTCCTTCACCAGGTTGCGCATGGCATCCTGGCCTTCATACACGTTTCCGTATACCTCGGGCAGGGGGCCGTCGTCCCGCACCGAGCCTACCAGCACAAAGGGCACGTCGTGCTTCACACATTCATAGATGATGCCGTCCTTCACCTTGCCGGAATCGACGAAGGCGGCGGTGGAGCCGCACATCCGGACGGCGTTGATGGTGTCGATATGGTTATAATGGCCGTTGGGCATGCTGCGCTGGGTATAGATATCCTGACCCAGAGCGGTACGGAGATAGCCCGCCTCCAGATCGTGGGTGGCCAGAGCGTTGCCCGCCAGCAGGCCGTGGACATAGCCGCCCCGCACCAGGGCGGCAAAAGCGTCCCGGGCGTCATGGTCGAAGGCACAGGCAGGGCCCATCACCCACAGGATGCGGCCGTGGTCCTTCTCATGGCGCAGCAGCTCATAAATGGAGTCGTAATCCATGGAATAGGCCGTCTCCCGGGAGCGGCCCTGCCGGAAGGAAAAGGTCTCCTGCTCCCCCTTCTCCTCCTCAAAACCGGTAGCATGGACATAGATGCCCTGAGAACCATCCTCGGTACGGCCCACCGCAACCGGCTCCCCCGCCTTCAGATTGCGGAACTCCACCGCTGCGATCTTACCGTTGCGCAGAGCGGCCACGCAGTCCATCCGGCTCTCCTCCGCCAGCAGCCAGGTCCCGTTGACCTTGAAATACTCCGGAAAAATGCTGGTGGCATGGTAGCCCTCCGGCGCCACACCGTCCATGGGAGCGGGCTGGAACACCACGTCAGGCGCATTTTTCAGCTGCGCCTGCTCAAAGTCAGGATCGTGATACTGAGGGAGAGTAAAGCTCATGGTAAACAGGACCCCTTTCTATTTCTGTTATCCTGTTTATTGTATCACGGCGGCCTGTACCATGGCAATCGCTTTCCCGATGTTAAATATTCTTTTTGATCTGGTTAATGGCGTTCTTTTCCAGTCTGGAAACCTGTGCCTGGGAGATGCCTACCTCAGCGGACACCTCCATCTGGGTCTTGCCCTGGAAAAACCGCAGGGCAAGGATATGCCGCTCCCGGTCGGTGAGCCGGGCCATGGCCTCCTTCAGGGCGATATGCTCCAACCAGCTCTCGTCAGTGTTCTTGGAATCCCGTACCTGATCCATGACGCAGATGGTGTCTCCGCCGTGATCGTACACCGGCTCGTAAAGAGACACCGGGTCCAGCACCGCGTCCAGAGCAAACACCACGTCTTCCCGTTTCAGCTCCAGCATTTTAGCGATCTCATCTATGCTGGGTTCCCGCTGGTGCTCGGCCATAAACTTTTCCTTGGCCTGGAGCACCCGGTAGGCCGTGTCCCGCATGGACCGGGACACCCGCATGGTGGAATTGTCCCGGAGATACCGTCGGATCTCCCCCACGATCATAGGCACACCGTAGGTGGAAAAGCGCACGTCCATGTCGATGTTGAAGTTGTCGATGGCTTTGATGAGCCCGATGCACCCCACCTGGAACAGATCATCCACGTTCTCGCCCCGGTTGGAAAACTTCTGGATCACGGAGAGCACCAGACGCAGGTTGCCGGCAATGAGCTGTTCCCTGGCCTCCATGTCTCCCTGCTTGGTGCGGCGGAGCAGTTCCATAGTCTCCTCGTTTTTCAGCACCTTCAGTTTTGACGTATTGACGCCGCAGATCTCTACCTTTCCCTGCACGGCTCTGCCCCCTTGCCTCGGAATCTGTGTTCAGTATTTCCGCGCAAAACCCTTTCATACAGCAGGGCCGGGGGCTATATTTTTTATCGTCAGACCGCTTTCGATGGACTTCGTCGGTTCCGGTTGCTATTTGGCCTGACCTTGTTTATACTAAATGCAGAATTTAACCAGGTCAGTTGGGAGGATCGTCTATGCTTACGCCCATTCTGGACGCCGGGGACCGCCGGCCGCTGTATGAACAGCTCTACCGCCACATCCGGGGTGAAATCGAGGCCGGCCGGCTGAAGGCCGGGACCCGGCTGCCCTCCAAGCGCGCCCTGGCCACCCATTTGAAGGTGAGCGTGGTGACGGTAGAGGGGGCCTACGACCAGCTTTTGGCGGAGGGCTATCTCCGTTCCGAGGCCCGACGGGGCTTTTTCGTCCAGGCCGGGGCCCAGGAGCCGCAGCCCGAACGAGGCCCTGCTCCTAACCTTCATGAACCTATCCGGCCATCCTACCGCTGGGACTTCTCCACCGGCGGCGTAGACACCGCCCTATTTCCTTTCTCCACCTGGGCTAAGCTCATGCGGGAGGTGCTGTCTGGGCAGGAGGACCGGCTGCTGTCCACCCCCCACCCTCAGGGTGTACCTCAGCTGCGGCAGGCCATCGCGGCACACCTTTACCGCTTCCGGGGCATCCGGGCACACCCGGACCAGATCGTGGTGGGCGCCGGATCGGAGACCCTTATCAGCCTGCTGGTGCAGCTGCTGGGCCGCCAGGGCGCTTACGGTGTGGAGGACCCGGGCTACGGCAAGACCCACCGCATCCTCACCAGCTGCGGCGCCCGGGTAGAGCCCATCCCGCTGGACCGGCAGGGCCTGCAGGTGAATCAGCTGGACGCCCATCAGGTGCGGGTGGTTCACGTCACTCCCTCCCATCACTTCCCACTGGGCATCATCATGCCGGTTCCCCGGCGGCAGGCCCTGCTGCGGTGGGCCGGGGAGGCACCGGGACGGTATATCATCGAGGACGACTACGACAGCGAGTTCCGCTTTTCCGGCAAACCCATTCCCGCCCTGCAAAGCCTGGACGGCGGCGGGCGGGTGATCTACCTGAACACCTTTGCCAAGACCCTGGCCCCCTCCCTGCGCATCAGCTATATGGTGCTACCGCCGGAGCTGCTGGAACGTTGGCGGCGTGAATTCTGGTTCTACTCCTCCACCGTCCCCTCTTTTGAGCAGTACGCTCTGGCCCGTTTCATGGAGGGCGGACATTTTGAGCGGCATCTCAACCGCACCCGTACCCGATACAGGGCCCGGCGGGAGGCCCTGCTGGCCGCAGCCCGCAGCTCCGGGCTGCTGGAAACCGCCTCCTTCTCCGGCGGCGACGCGGGACTGCATCTGCTGCTGTGGATGGACAAGCGGTGGAATGAGACAGAGCTGGTGGAGCGGGCCGCCCAGGCTGGGGTTGGCCTCTCTCCTTTGTCGGCCTACGACTTGTCCCCCGCACCGGCAGATCGGCCGCCAGCCCTTATCCTGGGCTATACCCGCATCGCGGCGGAAGAAATGGCACCTGCTCTGGTGCAGCTCAAACGGGCCTGGGGCTTCTGAATCTGAACAGCAAAAAGCCGCCGCTGACGCGATCACGTCAGCGGCGGCTTTTTCCTGCATTCAGCGGGCCGCGCAATAGGCCCCGATGGCCCGGAACTGGCGGGTCACCGCCCCACACAGCTCATTGTAGTATTTCAAATAATCCTTTTTGGCCTGGCGTTCCTCCTGCAGCCGCGTCTGAAACGTCCTCCACTGGGCACAGTTCTTATGGCAGCCCTCACAGTAGGCTGAACAGCTCTTTTGACAAGGAATCACAGAAAAAACCCCTTTCCGTTCAAACTGTTTTCAGAAACACGGCTGGTCTCTTGATTCACAGCATACCAGCTTTCCGGCGCGCTTTCCATCAAGATATGGTAAAGGACTGCTAAAATCTTGCACGTCCTTTTTCCTCTTTTCGTCCTGTTTCGACATAGCGTCCCCTTTATACTGGCATGGGAGGGGATGAAATGAGGGGCATTTTTCGGCGGATCACCGTATGTATTACCCTGTTCTGCGCCAATCCCAGGGCATTTCTGTGGGCGCTGGCCCACCCGGACAGTCCTCAGGGCCGGGAACTGCGCCGCCTGCTCCGTGGAACCTCCAAATAAAGGAAGTTATTTTTGCAACTTTTCTCTTGACATCCTGCATGAAACCGTCTATCATATCCCTGTTCAAGGACAGAGAGGTCCCGGATGACATTCGGGGCCTCTCTGTCCCTTTTATTTGGGAAAGGAGTCCTCACTGTGACGAAATATATCTTTGTGACCGGCGGAGTGGTGTCCGGTCTGGGTAAGGGGATCACCGCCGCCTCTCTGGGCCGGCTGCTGAAGGCCCGGGGCCTGAAGGTGGCAGCCCAGAAGCTGGACCCTTACATCAACGTGGACCCGGGTACCATGAGCCCTTATCAGCACGGAGAGGTATTCGTCACCGAGGATGGGGCGGAGACCGACCTGGATCTGGGCCACTATGAGCGCTTCATTGACGAGGATCTGAACCAGTTTTCCAACCTGACCACAGGCCGGGTCTATTCCAACGTCATCGCCAAGGAGCGGCGGGGAGAGTACCTGGGAGGCACGGTACAGACCATTCCCCACATCACCGACGAGATCAAGCGATTTATTTACAGCGTGGGTCAGAAGACCGGCGCCGACGTGGTCATCACCGAGATCGGCGGCACCACCGGCGACATCGAAAGCCAGCCTTTTCTGGAGGCCATCCGTCAGGTAGGCCGGGAGGTGGGTCGGGACAATTCCCTCTACATCCATGTCACCCTGGTGCCCTACCTGCGGGCCTCCGGAGAGCACAAGTCCAAGCCCACCCAGCACTCGGTGAAGGAGCTGCAGGGCTTCGGCATCTCCCCCGACCTCATCGTGCTGCGGTGCGACGAACCCATTCGGGATGAGAGTATTTTTGAAAAAATTGCCGGCTTCTGCGGCGTCAGCCGGGACTGCGTCATTGAAAACCTCACCCTGCCCAATCTGTACGAGGCTCCGCTGATGCTGGAACAGGCCCATTTTTCCCAGGTTGTGTGCCGCAGGCTGGGCATCGACGCGCCCGCTCCCGACCTGAGCGAGTGGCAGGCTCTGGTGGAGCGCATCCGGCGGCAGGATCGGGCGGTGACCATCGCTCTGGTGGGCAAGTACGTCCAGCTCCACGATGCCTACCTCTCGGTGGCCGAAGCCCTGCGCCACGCCGGCTATGCGCTGGGTGCCCGGGTGGACATCCGGTGGGTGGACTCTGAGACCATCACCCCCGAGACCTGCGAGCAGGCACTGGCCGGGGCGGACGGCATCCTGGTGCCCGGGGGCTTCGGCAGCCGGGGCATTGAGGGGATGGTTCTGGCCGCCCGGTACGCCAGGGAACACAAGGTGCCCTATCTGGGGATCTGCCTGGGCATGCAGATCGCAGTCATCGAATTCGCCCGGGACATGGCCGGACTGACTGCGGCCAACTCCGGGGAGTTTGATCCGGACTGCCCCTATAAGGTCATCGACTTCATGCCCGGCCAGAGCGACGAGATCGACAAGGGAGGCACGCTCCGGCTGGGCAGCTGGCCCTGCCGGACCGCCCCCGGCACCCTGCTGGAGCGGTGCTACGGTCAGGAGCTGATTCATGAGCGGCACCGCCACCGCTATGAGTTCAATAACGACTACCGACACAGCCTGGAAGATTCCGGGCTAATCCTCAGCGGCACCTCCCCTGACGACCGGCTGGTGGAGGCGGTGGAGCTGAAGGATCACCCCTTCTTCCTGGGCGTCCAGTTCCACCCGGAATTCAAGAGCCGTCCCAATCGCCCCCACCCCATCTTCCACAGCTTTGTGAGCGCCGCTCTGAATCAGGCATAATGGTTCGGAACCGGTTGGAAATACAGCAGCCTGCCCGAAAAGGCAGGCTGCTTTTCTATGCCCGTCCGCCTTGACGCAGGAAAGCGCAAAACGCTATAATATACAAAATAGCAGAAGTTCCAACTGTCGGAAGGAGGAGTGGCCGATGGCGGGCGTACGGCTGGAGCACGTGGTGCGGGAATACGTGATGGGTAAGACCACTATCCGGGCGGTGGATGACGTGAGCTTCGACATACCGGAGGGTAAATACACCATCATCCTAGGTGCCAGCGGCGCCGGCAAATCCACGGTACTCAACATCCTGGGCGGCATGGACTCCCCCACCGGCGGCAAGGTCTTTGTCAACGACAAGGAGATCTCCAGCTTCAATAAGAAGCAGCTCACCCAGTACCGGCGGGAGAGCATCGGCTTTGTGTTCCAGTTCTATAACCTGATGCCCAGTCTGACGGTGCTGGAAAACGTGGAGCTGGCCAGCCAGATCTGCAAAAATCCCCTGGACGCCAGAGAAGTGCTGGATATGGTAGGGTTAGGTGACCGGGCGGGCAACTTCCCTGCCCAGTGCTCCGGCGGAGAACAGCAGCGGGGGGCCATTGCCCGGGCTTTGGCCAAAAACCCCGACGTACTGCTGTGCGACGAGCCCACCGGCGCTCTGGATTACGTCACCGGCAAGTCTATTCTGGCCCTGCTGTACGACCTGTGCAGGAAAAGCAAAAAGACGGTGGTGGTGGTCACCCACAATGGCGCCCTGGCCCCTACCGCCGATATTGTCATCCGCATGAAAAGCGGAAAAATAGAGTCCTTTACGGAAAACCCCAACCCGGTACCGGTACAGGAGTTGGAGTGGTAGCATGATCTGGAGGAATTTTTTCCGGGATCTGCGGCGCACCGCTTCCCGGCTCATTTCAGTCAGCATCATCACCATGATCGCCGTGGTGGTGTATACCGGCCTCAGCGGCATCATTTATAACGTGGACCGCATCATGGACGCCTACTATGGCACCCAGAATGTGGCCGACTACTGGATCACCGGCGTGGGACTTGATATGGCGGACTGCCGGGCACTGGAAGGACTGGACGGGGTCACCGGGGTACAGCCCCGGGTGGTGCTGGACGCGGAGGAGCGGCATGACAGCGATATCACTCTGTCGCTCTACGGCGTGCCGGAAGACCAGTCCATCAACACCTCCTATGTGACCGGGGGCCGCCTGCCCGAAAGCAACCAGGAGATCTTCCTCAGCGATCAGTTCGCCGAGGCAAGAGGACTTGCAGTGGGAGACTGGTATAAGATCACCCTTACCGGTCTGGGCATCCATCTGCGGCTACAAGTGTGCGGCGTGGGCAAAAACCCGGAGTGCCTCTACCCTATCAACGCCACCACCCCCTCCCCCGACCTGTCCCGCTACGGCTTTGCCTATGTGAAGGAGGAAGTCCTCAGCGGCGTGATGGGCTCCCATATCTACAACCAGATCTGCATTACCACCGCCGACGGCGTTTCCGCCGCCCAGATCCGGGCCGAAGTGGACGATGTGCTGGGCAGCAAGGTGGTCAACGTCCTTGCCCTGGAGGACAACCAGCAGGCCTACTCCCTGATGGAGACTAAAAACAATCTGGTGCCCATCCTCACCTTCTTCCCCACCCTGTTCTTCCTGTGCGCGGTGCTGATGATGGTGAGTACCATGAACCGGCTCATTGAAAGCGCCCGGTCGGACATCGGCACCTTCAAGGCCTTAGGCTACTCCGACCGGACCATCCTGTTCTACTATCTGCTCCACGCCCTGCTGGTGGTCATCGTGGGCTTCCCGCCGGGGGCACTGCTAAGCAAGTATATCTCCGCCCTCATTGTCTGGACCATCGCCACCGGATGCGACCTGCCTCCCACCACGATCGTTCACGACTTTGACGCCTGGGGACAAGCCCTGGGGCTCACCGCACTGTGCTGCATCGGCAGCGCCTGGCTGGTGGCCCGCTCCCTGCTGAAGGAGTCCCCCGCTCAGTGTATGCGACCCAAGGCCCCCAAGAGCGGCGGCTCCCTTATGCTGGAGCACATCCGCCCCCTGTGGCGGCGGCTGGGCTTCAATCAGAAATATATCCTGCGCAATACCTTCCGCAACAAGGTGCGCATGCTCACCTGCGTGGTGGGCATCGCCTTCTGCATGGCTCTGGTGTTCATGGCCTTTGCCATCAAGGACTCCATGGACACATACTCCGACGCTCTGTCCCAAAACCAGAACAGCTATGATGTGATGGCCGATCTGAACACCTCAGTGACAGAAAGCCAGTACAGCCGCCTGATTTCCTCCCCCGGCGTCACCGGCGCGGAGCTGGAGATGACCACCACCTGCTGGCTGTACAGCGAGGATCAGCGGGCCACCACGACGCTGACGGTCTCGGAAGACGTGGTCTCCCTTCACCTGTATGATCCTTACGCCGAAGCGCCTCTGGCCCTGCCGGAGGACGGGCTGGTGCTGGAAAAGCAGCTGGCCGATGACCTGGGTTTGGAGGAGGGCGATACCGTCACCCTGCGCTTTACCGGAGAGAGCGGCTATGTCACCCTGAGGGTAGCGGAGGTCAACCGCTGTGTCAGCGGCGCCTATGTCAGCCGCAGCATCTGGCGGAGCCTGGGCCGGGCCTACACCCCCACCGCCGCCTACCTGACCGCCGGCGACCCGCTCATGCTGGAAAACCAGCTGGACAGCTATGACTTCGTAGACGGCTGGCAGAGCCGGGAGACCGTTACCGCCGCGGTGGTGGAAAAGATGGAGAACACCTCCATGGTGGTGTACATCCTTATCGTCTTCGGCGGCGGGCTGGCCTGCATCGTCATTTATAATTTGGGCATCATGAGCTTCTTTGAACAGATCCGCAGCCTGGCCACCCTGATGGTACTGGGATTCTACGAGGGAGAGATCAAATACCTCCAGCTCAGCGAGAATCTGATCTTTGCCGCCGTGGGCATCCTGCTGGGCATCCCGCTGGGGATCGGGCTGGATCGCTTCCTGATCCTCTCCATTACCGCCATGCCTCTGGAAGTGGTCATCACTGCCAGGGCCATCGCCCTGTCCTGCGGCGTGACCATGCTGTTTGCCCTGGCGGTCAATGTGGTCATCGGGCGGAAAATGCGTGAAATTGATATGCTTGGCGCGCTGAAAAGCGTGGAATGAGGTGGTTCTGATGAGCATTGTGAAAAACTGCGGCAGCACGGCCCTGGCCTGTCTGCTGAGCGCGGCCCTGCTGGCCGGCTGCTCCGGCCAGGACAAGCAGGAGCAGAATACCGTTTTCCCGGACGTGGGTCCGGTAGAAAACACGGTGGAGGACACCGGCACCGTCACCTACCGGGACAATTACAGCATTGTCCCCCAGGTCAGCGGCACGGTGGTGTCCTGCTCCATCAAGGAGGGCGACGCCGTCACCGCCGGGCAGGAACTGTATGTGATCGACACCGGCGACCTGGAAGACCAAATTGAGCAGGCTCGGCTCTCCCTGGACAGCGCCCGGGCCTCCCTGAGCCAGGCCCAGGCCGCCTGTGACGACCTCACCGTCACCACCTACGCCTCGGGTACCATTACCTCTGTCAGCGTCCACGTGGGGGACTTCGTCTCCTCCGGCACGCCCATCGCCCAGGTGGTGGACAGCCAGAATCTGAAGCTCACCGTCCCCTTCTTCACCGAGGATGCCGCCGGCTTCTCCGTGGGAGCCGCCGCGACCATCTCCTTCCCCAGCCGGGCGGAAACAGTGACCGGCACGGTGGAGCGGATCTATGATACCCCCAGCGCCCTTCCCGGGGGCAGAACGGGTGTGTATGTGGAACTCTCCTTCCGCAACCCCGGCACCGTGCTCAGCGGGGACACCGCTTCCGCCAGCGTGGGCGGCGTGGCCTGCATGGACACGGGCACGGTGTCCTACGCCACCGAGCAGTCCATCTGTGCCACCCAGTCCGGGCAGGTAATCTCTCTCCCCATCCAGGAGGGTACCGCCGTCACCGCCGGTCAGACGGTCATGACCATTAAAAACGACAGCCTCACCAACGCGGTGACCAACGCCTCCCTGTCGGTGGAATCGGCCCGCACCTCCCTCTCCCAGCTGGAAGACAAGCGGAGTGACTACACCATCCTGGCCCCAGCGGACGGCATCATCCTCACCCGGTCGGTCAAGACCGGCGATATGGCAGCGGCAGGCTCCCCCATGGCGGTGCTGGCCCAGCCAGATGAGCTGTGCGTACACGCTGAGATCAATGAGCAGTACATCGAGCGGGTCTGGCCCGGCCAGCAGGTCCAGATCTCCTTCACCGACGACAGCGGCCAGCCCAGAAGTTACACCGGCACGGTGGAGCGCATTGACGACACCGGTATCACCTCCGGCGGCGTCACCGACTACACCGTGGAGATCTCCCTGGACGACACCACCGGTCTGCGGGACGGCATGAACGTGAACGTGGCCATCATCACCGAGCAGAAGGAGGACTGCCTCCGGGTGCCCTCTCGGGCGGTGAGCGGCAACACGGTGCAGGTTCTGCGGGACGGCAAGACCGTGGAGGTGGAAGTGGAGACCGGCATCTCCGGCGGCGGATATACTGAGATCCTCCAGGGCCTGACCCAGGAGGACGAGGTCATTCTCCCCTGACAAGATAAAAACATCGGGACACTGGAAAACCAGTGTCCCGATGTTTTTTACTGGGTGGCGATGACCCGCACCACGGCGTCGGTACCCAGGGTACCGCTGTAATAGATCGTAAAGGTGTCGGTATAGGCCTTGGCCTGGGAGAGGGTGATCCAGGTGCCGTTATCGGCGTTGTAGACCTGCACTTCATCGCTGATGGGAACACGGACCCCGTTCAGTACCACTGCGTCCTCCCCGTCAAAGGAGGAACGGGCCACGCTGTTGGACTGGGACAGGGTAACCACCGCCACCGCCTTTCCATCGCCGTCAACGGCAATACCGCCCATGGCGCCGTCCCGGACAGTCTGGCCGGTCAGATAGCTCTGGCTGGTTCCGGCGCTGTTCTCCACCGACACGGTGGCATTGACATAGCTCATACTGCCGCTGCCGCCGCTCTGTTCCCCGGACTCCAGAATGCCGTAGGTGTAGGCGCTGCCGGTCACATCATCCAGCAGCAGCACGCTCACCTCACCGTCGGTATTGGTGGCATAGAAGTCGATTTTGGACGACGAAACGGTGCTTACCAGGATCTCATCCAGGTCGATCTCCACTACCGCACTCTCCTTCACCCGCTCGTAGACCACCACATTGTCCGCCAGCGGGATGCTGCCCAGGGTGTTTTTGGTCAGATCCAGCGCAAGGGAAACGCTGCTCTCTGCGGGGGTAACCGACAGCTTGCCTACGCCGGTGGAAGTGACCTTTACCAGCTCACCTGTCTGGGCAGAGCTGTTGTTGGTAAGGGTGCCTTTCGCCGTCAGGCCACAGGAAAGGACTACTTCCCCATTGCCCAGCACGCCGTACTGGCTGACCTGCTGCTGGCTGGAGGAAGCGGCGGAGATCACCTCTCCGGCACCGTCCAGGGTCACCGTGATCCGGTCACCAACGCTGAACTGGCTCAGGCTGCTCCGGCCGCTGTCCGCCACCGGCAGCTCGATCCCCAGCAGGGTAATGGTATCGGGAGCGGCTGTGTTGGGGCTGGCCCCTTCGTAATAGCCGCTGAGGCTCACCCCTTCATAGGCCACCGCCTGAGAGGCGGTCACCAGGTCCACGGTCCCCTTTTTGTTGTAGTAGAGGGTCACCGTGTTTCGGCCCTCCAGGTCATACCAGCTGGACCCGTAAGTGGTGAGGGTGTCATCCAGCAGAACGTTCACCGAGTTGGAAATACTGTGGAAGCTGCCGGAAGTATCAGTAATGCCGGTGGCCGACACGTCAGAGATGGTCACGGTACGGCTCACGGTATCATCGGGCAGGAAGCCGCATGCGGCTCCGGATTTGTCTAGCAGCAGAGTGCCCCGGCTCCCCGCCAGGGCGGAGGCCAGCTCCTCCGCCGGCTCATAATAACTCAAGCCCTGGCTGGTACAGATCTGCACCAGGCCGTCCGTGCCGTCGTCCGCCTCGGCATCCACATCCAGCAGTACCGCGTCGGTTACTCTGGAAGCGCACAGCTTGTCGATGTAGTCGCCCCCCTCCTTGTCGGTCTGGGACAGCAGGCCATAGAGCAGCAGAGCGGCTTCTCCCCGGGTCAGAGCGTGGTTGGGATCGCTGGAGATCCCGTCCAGCAGACCCAGCTTCTCGCCCATGCTCATATAGTCCTCCGGCCAGAAGGGGCCAACATCCTCGGTGGTGTAGCCCAGCAGATGGAGGGCTACCGTCACCGCCTGGCCCACCGTCACGGCATCGTCGGGACCAAACGTACCGTCCCCGTAGCCGGAGACCAGGCCCTCCTCATAGGCCAGATTGATATAGGGGGCCGCCCAGTGACTGCCGGTCACGTCGGAAAAGAGGGTGCGGTAGGCGCTCCCCGTCACCTGGTCTCCGTGGCCCTCCGCCAGCACCGCCAGCTTGCAGAACTGGGCACGGGTCAGGCCGTCGGAGGGGTGATAGGCCCCGTCGGAATAGCCGGAGACAATACCCAGGCTGTACAGCACCTCCACCGCTTCGGCGGTGTCTCCGCTGACGTCGGTAAAGGCAGAGGCCGGGGCGGGCAAAACCGCCAGTGTCAGGCACAGCCCTGCCGCCGTCAGCAGGGCGCAGAATGTTCGTTTCAATGGAATCTCCTCCTTCTGTCAATCCGCCCGCAGGGCGTCCACCGGCTGGAGGTTGGAGGCCTTCACCGCCGGATAAATGCCGAAGATGATGCCGATGATCACCGAGAACCCGAAGGCGCCCGCCGTCACCAGCGCGCCCGGCAGCAGAATCAGGTCGTACATGGCCTTGCCCAGCACCAGGCTCAGGCCGAAGCCCAGCAGAATGCCAATAATGCCGCCCATACCGCTGAGGATGGCGGCTTCCACCAGGAACTGACCCACGATCTCACCCCGGGGCGCGCCGATAGACTTTTTAATGCCGATCTCCCGTGTGCGCTCGGTAACCGTCACCAGCATGATATTCATAATGCCGATGCCGCCCACCAGCAAAGCGATGCCGGCAATGCCGCCCAGTACCACGCTCATGGAGGTCATCTCCTCCGTAGATTCCGTCATGGCGGAGTTGCCGTTCTCCAGCTCATACTCCCCCACAGTGGAGGAGATCGTATCAGCCAGGAAAAGCTCCAGGCTGGCCATAACGCTGTCCATGTGGTCGGAGGTGTCCACCTTCACTGTAAAGGAGGTCAGGTAGTCGGTCTCCAGAATGGCCCGATCCAGCGAGTAAGGGATCACCGCCATATCGTCCATGGAGCTCTCCGTTCCCCCGTCCTTCTGGTAGTAGACGCCCACCACAGTGAAGGGATTTCCGCCGATGTAGACCGTCTCCCCGATGGGGTCGGCGTACTGGAACAGGCTGTCCGCCACGTAGGAGCCCAGCACGCATACCATGTTGCGCTGCTCGATGTCAAAGGCGTTGATATCCCGGCCGTCCTCCAATGTGTAGTTATTGCAGGCGGCGTACTGGTCGCTGCCGAAATACACCGTGGAACTGTCCAGGGTGGTGGTGCGGTATTTCAGGGGCAGAGAGATAGATACGTCGGGGCTGACCCCCTCCACCATATCACCCAATTCCCCATTGCCGTAGTCGTACAGGGCACTCATCACATCCACCGCGCGGCTGGTATCGTACCAGCTGACGCTCACATTGACCTTGTTGACACCCAGCTTTTCGTAATAAGCGGTAATGTCGGCGTTGTAGCCGGACACCAGGGCCACCAGCACCAGCACCGCCGTCACGCCGATGATGATACCCAGCATGGTGAGAAAAGAGCGTCCCTTTTTCTCCCGGATGGAGTCCAGGGCCATCAGAAGTGCGTTCACGGCGCCACCGCCCGGGCCACGGGCAGATCCACCAGCACGCCGTCCCATAGGCTGTCGTGGACGATCTTTCCATCCATGACCCGCACGGTGCGGTGGGCCTGGGCGGCAATACCGTTATCATGGGTGATGAGGATGATGGTGGTGCCGTCCTGGTTCATCTGCTTCATCAGCTGCAGCACCTGGGCGCCGGTCTTGGAGTCCAGGGCACCGGTGGGCTCGTCGGCCATCAGGACGGGAGAGCGGGCAGCGATGGCACGGGCGATGGCCACCCGCTGCTGCTGGCCGCCGGAGAGCTGGCCAGGACGGCAGTCCGCCTTGGCGGTGATCTCCACTCGCTCCAATGCCTCCATGGCCCGCTCCCGCCGCTGAGCCAGGGGCACCTTTTGGTACAGCATGGGTAGGGCCACATTCTGCCACACACTGAGGGATGGGATTAAGTTATAGCCCTGAAAGATAAATGCGATCTTCCGGGAGCGGATGAGCTCCAGCTCCCGGCGGCTGCGGCCGCTGATGGGGGTGCCGTCCAGGTAATACTCCCCGGAGGTGGGCACATCCAGGCAGCCCAGAATATTCATCATGGTGGACTTGCCGGAGCCGGAGGTGCCGATGATGGCTACGAACTCCCCCTGCTCAATTTCCAGCGTCACTCCGTCCAGGGCATTGACCTGGTTTTCCTGACCTTCGCCGTAGATTTTATAGACATTGTCCAGTCGGATCAAGCTCATATGCTACCTCCTTAACCCATGGGGCCGCCGCCCATGCCACCGGGCATACCGCCGCCCATGCCGCCCATATTTCCGCCGGGCATGCCGCCGCCCTGGGAGAAGTCGGGCATACCTTCAAACTCCTGGCTGTTCTCCCCCTGGCTAGTGGTATCGCCGCCGGAGGGCGCGGCCTGCTGATACCGGGTAAAGACCTCCACGTCCTCCTCTACGCCGGAGAGGATGCGGACATACCGGCTGTTGGACACGCCGGTCTCCACCGGCACGGCGTAGAAGCCCTCGGGCACCACGCCGTCTTCCAGATCCACCGCGTTTTCCGGGCGGTTGTCCGCCTTCACAAAGAGGCAGGTGCCCTCACTGGTGCTCTGAAGGGCGGCGATAGGGGCCAGGACCCCTTCCGACTCGTCGCCTACGGTAATGGTGTAGGACACGTTGACCCCGGCGGAGAGGGCCCCCTCACTGGGGATGGTGATGGTGATGGGGAAATAGGCCACGCCGTTGGTGTTGGTGGCCTCATAGCTGATCTCTGTCACCGTTCCGGTATAATGGGTGTCGGATTCCGCCCCCGACTGGGTGATGTCCACCTCCATCCCCATCTGGATGCTGTCGATGTCCAGCTCGTCAATGTTGGCGGTGATGGTCATGGAATCCATGTTGTACAGGGTCACCGCCGTCTGGCCGGCCTGCCGGGGGCTCTCCCCTTCCTGCACGCCCACCATGATGACCTTGCCGGAGATCTCAGCCGTTACATTGTAGTCCGACCGCTTTTCCTCCGCCTGGGTGATCTTTTCCTCCGTCTGGGTGATTTTCTCCTGGGTCTGGGTGATGCTCCGGTTTACCGATTCCATCTGCTTCTCCAGGTCGGAGCCGTCAATGGAGAAAAGCACCTTGCCCCTGGACACCGATTCATAGTCGGAGACGTTGACGGCAGTCAGCTCCCCGCCGGTCTCTGCCACAAGATCCTTACTGGCGTAATACTCCAGAGTGCCCTCTACCGCGGGATAGAGCTTTTCCCCGCTGTCAGCGGCCAGGTAGCCGGCGCCGCTCATGCCCTCTGTAAGCGCCCCCGGATTGTCCACCGTCACGGTCACGGCGAAGCACCGGGTGCCTTCGGGCGTCACTCGGTCCACCTTTTTGATTTCAGTGACGGTGCCTTCAAAGGTATTCATCAGGCTGGCCACCGAAATGCCTGCCTTCATACCCACGTAGATCTGATCCTCATAGGCATAGCTGAAATACTGGGTGAGGGTCATTTTGCTGTCGTCCACCAGAGTGGCCAGCTTGGTACCGGCGTTGACGCTGTCCCCCACATCTGCCGCCACGTCTGTCACCCGCCCGGCAAAGGGCGCGGTCACCGACAGGGCCGCCATGCTCTCCTGCAGGTCGGCCAGCTGGTCCTGGGCGTCGGACAGGGTGTTTTCCAGTTCGGTGATCTCGTCCTGATAGCCTTCGATCTCCTCATCCAGTTCACTGGAATCCTGGGTGTAGAGCAGGTCACCCGCCTCCACGGTGTCTCCGGCGGAGACGTAGACGGCGGTGATCTCACTGTCGGAGGCCGTGGTATAGGCCACGCTGTCCGCCGGCAGCGTGGTGCCGGTACCCTCGATGGTGGTGGACAGGCTGCCGTAAGTGGTGCGCTCCGTCAGGGCCGTCAGTCCCTCGTCAGAAAAAAACAGCACCTTGATTCCCACCCCGGCCGCTGCTGCCACGATCACCGCCGCAGCCAGAAGAATCACCTTTTTCCGGGTCACCCTCCGGCGGGGCCGTGAAGAAACTGGCGGGGTACTTTCTTCCATACCCGTCTTTCCCTTTTTGATTGCTAAGAGCTGCATGCATGCATCCTCCCGTTCTATTCCGGTTTCCGGGACAGTATAGTTCCGTAAGCTGAAATTACCCTGAAAAAGCAGCTATGGAAATTGTTAACACTCTGTAAAACCTTTTTTCCCAAAAGTCTGCTATCCTTTTTTCAGACAAATTTCAGGATGGCGGAATATGATGAGAAAAACCGTACGGAAAGGAACGTTACAACTATGCGGATCTTGATCGTGGAAGACGAGCGGCGGCTGGCGGAGGCACTGGGCCAGATCATGGAGGAACAGCGCTATCAGGCAGATCTGGTCTATGATGGGGCCGACGGGGTGGATTACGCACTCACCGGCCAGTATGACGCCATTATCCTGGATGTGATGCTGCCCAAAGTGGATGGATTTGAGGTAGCCCGCCGGCTGCGTGCCGCCCATGTGTCCACCCCCATCCTGATGCTGACCGCCCGGGATGAGGTGCCCGACAAGATCGCCGGACTGGATCACGGCGCGGACGACTATATGACAAAGCCCTTTGATATCGGAGAGCTGCTGGCCAGGGTGCGGGCCCTCACCCGGCGGCAGGGCGAAGTGGTGGGTGAACAGCTTGTGGCCGGAGACTTGACCCTGGATCTGTCTTCCCGCTGCCTGCGGCGGGGGGAAAAGTCCGTGCGCCTGGGCTTCAAGGAGTTCGACGTGCTCCGGCTGCTGATGATCCACCCCCGTTCCGTGGTGCCCAAGGAGGACATTATTTCCCGGGTATGGGGCCTGGAATCCGACGCGGAGGACAATAATGTAGAGGTCTACATCTCCTTCCTGCGGAAAAAGCTGCTCTACCTCTCCTCCGCCGTCACCATTGGAACCGTCCGGAAAGTTGGATATTACCTGGAGGCACCGGCGGAATGATTCGGAAACTGCGGCGGAAATTCATTCTCATCAATCTGTTGCTGGTAGGGATCGTACTGACGGTAGTTTTCGCTCTGCTGGTGGCCTCCAATGCCCGGCGGCTCAGCGATCAGAGCGAGACGGCCATGCGCATGGCCCTCAACTGGCGGGACGGGGAAAATCCGCGCTTTGAGATCGGCGGCCCGCCGCCGGACCATACCATGTCCGAGGATGGAAAGCGATTTTCCATGGTGCCCGTCTTTGTGGTGACCGTGGAAGACGGCGCCGTTACTGACGTTAACGACGGCGGTCAGGTGGAGGTATCGGAGGAGACGGCGGAGCAGGCGGCCGAACAGGCCCTTGCGGCAGGTACGGATCGCGGCGTGCTCCCCTCCCTCCGCCTGCGGTTTCTGGCCGAGCAGAGGCCAGACGGCACAGTCCAGATCGCCTTTGCCGACCAGAGCTGGGAGAGCTGCTCTCTGCGTACCCTGGTGCTGAGCTGTCTGCTGATCTGGTGCCTGGCTATGGCCGCTTTCTTTTTCGTGGGGCTGTTCCTCTCCTCCCTGGCCCTCCGCCCGGCGGAAAAGGCCTGGAAGCAGCAGCGGCAGTTTGTGGCCGATGCCTCCCATGAGCTGAAGACCCCGCTCACCGTGATTTTGGCCAACACCGGCATTGTGCTGGCCCACCAGGAGGACAAGGTATCGACCCAGGCCAAGTGGCTGGAATACACCCAGGAGGAGGCCCGACAGATGAAGGGCCTGGTGGAAGACCTGCTTTTCCTGGCCAAATCCGATGCGGCCAGGCAGGAGGTCCGCACTGCTGAGGTGGATTTGAGCGAGTTGATTCAGGGTTGTCTGCTGCCCTTTGAGCCGGTGGCCTTCGAGGCCGGCGTTCAGCTGGACGCCAGGATAGATCCGGGCCTGACCCTCACCGGGGACGAGGGGCAGCTGAGGCGTCTGGTACGCATTCTGCTGGACAACGCGGTCAAATATGCCGGTGAGGGCGGTTCGGTGGAATTGACCCTGACAAAGCAGCAGGAGAAGCTGCGGCTCACCGTCTGCAATACCGGCGATCCTATCCCGGCGGAGCACCTGCCCCACCTGTTTGAGCGCTTCTATCGGGCGGACGCCGCCCGGGACAGGGCGCAGGGCGGCTACGGACTGGGGCTGGCCATCGCAAAGGCCATCACGGAACATCATCGGGGTAAGATCTCGGTAAGCAGTTCTTTGGAGACCGGAACTGTATTCACCGTACTCCTGCCACGGAGCGCATAAAAAAAGGCGTCTGCCTGTCGTTCAGACAGGCAGACGCCTTTCATTTTGTTTCTTAGTAGTTGACGGCCCGCAGCTCGAAGTAAGCCTGGGGATGGGCGCACACAGGGCACACCTGAGGCGCCTCTTTGCCGAAGTGGATGTGGCCGCAGTTACGGCACTTCCACATATACTCGTCGCCGCGCTTGAAGACCATGCCCTCGTCCAGGTTCTTCAGCAGGGTCAGATAGCGCTCCTCGTGCTCCTTCTCGATCTTCAGCACGCCCTCAAACAGGAAGGCCAGCTTCTCAAAGCCCTCCTCGCGGGCAGTGTCGGCCATCTCACGGTACATCTGGGTCCATTCCTCGTTCTCGCCGGCGGCGGCGGACTTCAGATTGGCCGCAGTGTCACCGATGCCGCCCAGCTCCTTGAACCACAGCTTGGCATGCTCCTTCTCGTTGCCGGCGGTCTCCTCAAAGATGGCCGCGATCTGCTCATAGCCTTCCTTCTTGGCCTTGCTGGCAAAGTAAGTGTACTTATTGCGGGCCATGCTCTCCCCCGCAAACGCCTTCCACAGATTAGCTTCAGTCTTGCTGCCCTTGAGTTCCATATAAAACGCCTTCCTTTCTATTTTTATTTGAATTAGCCTTCGCCCTTCCAGAAGCCGTGAAGATTGCACAGCTCATAGGCCGTAACCTTCTCGTCGCCATAGACAAAGGTCTTCAGCTCCGGCTTGTCACCGGGCTTGGGGAACTTCAGAACCACGGTATCCTCGGTCACAGCGGCGATCAGAGGAATGTAGTGCTCAGGAAGCATGGGATGCTCCACGCTGCCTACCTTCACGGTGACGGAATTGCCGCTGCCATGGGCGCTCTTCTCCACCACAGGCACGTGCTTCTCCAGAGCACCGTCCGTGGTGTTGGGCACCAGCTCCTCCATCTTCTGGCCGCAGCAGAACAGGGGCACGCCCTTGTCCACCGCCTTGAATGCAATGTTACCACAGTGGGCGCAGCGATACAACTTAAATTCCATAAAGATTACCAACCTTTCTTTTTCGTTTTTATCTTTTTCCCGTTCCCGGGTATTTATACCAATATTCACTGGAGGTTCTTGCATTTGACGCATGTGCCCCGGAACAAAACCTCATGCCCGGTCACATCATGTCCACTGGCCAGCAGAGCCTTTTCATCCAAACTTGTGTCATAGGGCAGGTCCAGATCATAGACCGCTCCACAGACCTCGCAGCAGAAATGGGGGTGGGCAGCGGTGTTATAGTCATACCGCTCCACCGGAAAGGCCATCCGGGTGATCGTCCCCTCGTCAGCCAACAGATTCAGATTGCGGTATACTGTCCCCAGGCTCAGATTGGGGTTCTCCGGCTTGAGCCATTGATACACCATCTCTGCCGTGGGATGCTCCTTGGTGTGCTTCAGAGCTTCAAAAATCAGTTCTCGCTGTCTGGAGTAGCGCTTTCCGTTCATGTTCCACCTCTCTTTCAGCCGTTGATAAACAGTAATCATTACTGTTATTGATATAATAGCAGATATTTCTTCCCGACGCAAGTGTTTTTTTCAAAATGGGCAAAAATTTTTTGCATAGTTTTCTTCTGTCCGCCCACACTAACTTTTGCAGCCCATTGAAACAACAGGAGGACAGAAATGAAACGGAATTTGACTTTTCTTGTGCTGGCCTTTGCCCTGATGCTTCCGCTGGCGGCCTGTAAGCCCAATGTGCCTGAGACAGTCAGCCCCACTCCCATGATTTCCTCCAGCCCCACGCCGGAGGTTACCTCCACGCCGGAGGGCATCATGGATGATATCGGCGAAGCCGGAAAGGACATCGCGGACGGGATCGGCGATGCGGCCAAAGACGTAACGGACGGCGTTAAAAACGCAGTGCGGTAAGTGCAAACTCTATTTTGCCGCCAGTACGCTCTTGACAACGGCGTACTGGCGGCGTATACTTACTCCCGTAAATTGAATGAGATCTTCAGGGCAGGGTGAAAGTCCCTACCGGTGGTATAGCCCACGAGCCGTAAGGCATGATTCGGTGTGATTCCGAAGCCGACAGTATAGTCTGGATGAAAGAAGATCGTTGCCGCGCAGAATATGGATTCTGCGGACTTTGCGATTGCTCTGGTATGTGTTGACATTCCAGAGTTTTTTCTTTGCTTGGATGGCATTTCGCCTGCTTTGCAATTGCCCTGAACGATCTCGTTCAGGGCAATTTTTGTTTTTCGGAGATGATGATATGGAGGATCGGGACTACATGGCCCTTGCTCTGTCCCTGGCGGAGCGGGGCGTGGGCTGGGCCTCCCCCAACCCCATGGTCGGGGCGGTGATCGTAAAAGACGGCCGGATCATCGGACAGGGCTGGCACGAAAGATGCGGTCAGCCCCATGCAGAGCGCAATGCCCTGGCCGCCTGCACCGAATCACCCCAGGGGGCCACAATGTACGTCACCCTGGAGCCCTGCTGCCATTACGGCAGGCAGCCTCCCTGCACCCAGGCAATTCTGGACGCAGGCATCCGCCGGGTGGTGGTAGGGTCGGGTGACCCCAACCCCCTGGTGGCGGGCAAGGGGCTTGCCCTGCTGCGGGAGGCCGGCGTGGAAGTGGCGGAGCACGTGCTGGAAGAGGAATGTGTGAAGCTGAATGAGGTGTTCTTCCACTATATCCGTACCAAGCGGCCCTATGTGGTAATGAAGTATGCCATGACCCTGGACGGCAAGATCGCCGCCCATACCGGAGACTCCAAATGGATCACCGGCGAGGAGGCCCGGGCCCATGTCCAGCAGCTGCGCCACCGCTATACCGGTATCATGGTGGGGGTAGGCACCGTGCTGGCCGACGACCCTCTCCTCACCTGCCGCATCCCCGGTGGGCGGAGCCCGGCGCGCATCATCTGCGACACCCAGCTCCGTACTCCCCTTACCGCCCAAGTGGTGGTCACCGCCAGGGAAACCCCCACCCTGCTGGCCACCTGCTGCGCAGACCCGAAGAAGCGGGAGGCCTACGAGGCGGCGGGATGCCAGGTATTGATTGGGCCGGAGCAATACGGCCATGTGGACCTGAACTGGCTGATGGAGGAGCTGGGTCGGCGGGAGATCGACAGCATCCTGCTGGAGGGAGGCGGCACCCTGAACTGGGCGGCTCTGGAGCAGGGTATCGTACAGAAAGTGCTGGCCTATATCGCCCCCAAGCTGGCAGGCGGCCGGGACGCCAAGACCCCGGTGGAGGGTGCCGGTATTGACCGGATGGCCCAAGCTGTCCGGCTGGAACACAGCATAGTCACGCAAATCGGAGCGGATTTTCTCATAGAAAGTGAGGTGCTTCCGGATGTTCACAGGGATCGTTGAGGAAATGGGCCAGGTAGAGAGCGTCCAGCGAGGCCGGCAGTCAGCCATACTTACCATCCGGGCCAAAACGGTGCTGGATGGCACCAAAATCGGAGACAGCATCGCGGTGAACGGGGTGTGTCTGACGGTCACTTCCCTCTCCCCCGACCGGTTCACCGCCGACGTGATGCACGAGACTTTGGATCGCTCTTCCCTGGCGCAGCTAAAGCGCGGGGGCGCCGTCAATCTGGAGCGGGCCATGGCCGCTGACGGCCGGTTTGGCGGACACATCGTGGCCGGGCACATTGACGGTACCGGACGGGTCGTGGAGGTCCGAAAGGACGACAACGCCATCTGGTACACCATCCAGGCCGCACCCCAGGTGCTGCGGTACATCGTGGAAAAGGGCTCCATCGCCGTGGACGGCATCAGCCTGACGGTGGCTCGTGTAGAGGATGACCGGTTTGCCATTTCCGCCATTCCCCACACGGTGGCCCAAACCGTGCTGCGGGACCGGAAGGAAGGGGATCTGGTCAATCTGGAGACCGATATCATCGGAAAATACGTGGAAAAACTGCTCAAGCCCGCCCCGGAATCTCAGGCGTCCGGTGGGATCACCCTGGATTTCCTGGCGCGGCACGGATTTTAAGCGAGGAGGAACGAACTATGGATGAACTGTTCTGTACGGTAGAGGAAGCACTTGAGGAGCTGCGGGCGGGCCGCATCATCATCTCCATCGACGACCCGGACCGGGAAAACGAGGGTGACATGATCTGCGCCGCCCAGTTCGCCACCACGGAGAACGTCAACTTTATGGCCATGCATGCCAAGGGCCTCATCTGCACCCCCATGAGCCAGGAGCTGGCCGACCGGCTCCATCTGGAGCAGATGGTGAAGGTCAACACGGACAACCATCAGACCGCCTTCACCATCTCCATCGACCACGTCAAAACCACCACCGGCATCTCTGCCGAGGAGCGGGGCTATACCTGCCGGATGTGCGTGGACCCGTCCACCCGTCCGGAGGATCTGCGCCGTCCGGGCCATGTATTCCCGCTGGTAGCCCGCCGGGGCGGCGTGCTTACCCGCAACGGCCACACTGAGGCCACGGTGGACCTGTGCCGGCTGGCCGGGCTGGCCCAGTGCGGCCTGTGCTGTGAGATCATGCGGGATGACGGCACCATGATGCGCACCTCCGAGCTGCTGGAAAAGGCCAGAGAGTGGGGTCTGAAGATCATCACCATCAAGGCTCTGCAGGACTACTGCCGCCTCCACGACAAGCACGTGGTGCGGGAGGCAGCGGCCGAAATGCCCACCCGCTACGGTCAGTTCCGGATTTATGGTTATACCAACGACCTGACCGGCGAGCACCATGTAGCCCTGGTGAAGGGCGACATTGGAGACGGCCAGGACGTACTCTGCCGGGTCCACTCCGAGTGCCTCACCGGTGACGTGTTCGGCTCCTGCCGGTGCGACTGCGGCCAGCAGCTGGCCGCCGCCATGATGCAGATTGAAAAAGAGGGCCGGGGCGTGGTCCTCTACATGCGGCAGGAGGGCCGTGGTATCGGCCTCATCAACAAGCTGAAGGCCTATGCTCTTCAGGAAAAGGGCTTTGACACTGTGGACGCCAATGTGGAGCTGGGCTTTGCCCCTGACCTGCGGGAGTACTGGACCGGAGCGCAGATCCTGCGGGATCTGGGTGTGCGCACCATGCGGCTGCTCACCAACAACCCGGACAAGGTATATCAGCTCTCCGAGTTTGGCTTAGAGATCACCCAGCGGGTCCCCATTCAGATGGACGCCAACGACTACGACCTGTTCTACTTAAAGACCAAGCAGGAACGGATGGGACACATCCTTACTTATTAAATAAATGAGAGGAGATCTTATTATGAAGACATTTGAGGGAAAACTGGTATCCAGCAACATCAAGGTGGGCATCGTGGTGGCCCGGTTCAACGAGTTCATTACCTCCAAGCTGCTCAGCGGCGCCATGGACGGGCTGCTGCGCCACAATGTAAAGGAAGAAGATATCCAGGTGGCCTGGGTACCCGGCGCCTTTGAGATCCCCCTGATCGCCTCCAAAATGGCCAAGAGCGGCAAGTACGACGCGGTGATCTGCCTGGGCGCCGTCATCCGCGGCTCTACCAGCCACTATGACTATGTGTGCAACGAGGTGTCCAAGGGCATTGCCGCCGTCTCCTTGGAGACCGGCATCCCGGTGATGTTCGGTGTCCTCACCACCGAGAACATCGAACAGGCCATTGAGCGCGCCGGCTCCAAGGCGGGCAACAAGGGCTCCGAGTGTGCCGAGGGCGCCATTGAGATGGTCAACCTGATCCGGGAAATGGGCTGCTGAGCCTCCTTACTAATAAAAAATGGCCGCCAGTTGGCGGCCATTTTTCTTATTCCTTGACTTGGTAGACGCAGCGTCCGCCCGCATAGGTGGCGAGGACGGGAATGTCTCCGATGGCATAGGGATCAGCCTCAAAGGGATTGTCCCCCAGCACCACGAAGTCGGCCAGATAGCCCGGCGCGATGCGGCCCTTGCTGTCCTCCTCAAAGGTAGCATGGGCGCTGTGGATGGTATAGCTGTCGATGGCCTGCTGCACCGTCAGGGCCTCCTCCGGCAGGTAGGGTCCCACCCGGTCCTTCAGGGTGCGGCGGGTGACGGCACACTGGATGCAGGCCAGGGCACGGGGCAGCTCCACCGGGCAGTCTGTACCCGAGGAAGTCCACACGCCGGAATCCATCAGCGTGCGGAAGGCATAGCTGGTAGCGGCCAGCTCCGGCCCCACCCGCTGCTCCACCATGTGGATGTCATAGTCCAGGAAAATGGGCTGGACATAGGCGTGCAGGTGGAGGGCGGCAAAGTCTTCCAGCTGGTCGGGGCGGGTGATCTGGCAGTGGACCACACCGTGGCGGTGGTCGTCCCGGGGATGCTCCGCCAGAGCCTTCTTGTAGGCGCTGAGGACCCGGTCCAGAATCCCGTCGCCGATGGCGTGGACCGCCACCTGCATGCCGTGGCGGTTGGCACAACCGATGAGATCATCGAACTGCTGCTGGGTATAGATGGGGATGCCCCGATAGCCGGGCTTGTCGGCGTAATCCCGGCTGAGGTAGGCGCTGCGGGCGCCCAGGGAACCGTCGCCCAGGATCTTCAGCGGGCCCACCTTCACCCACTCGTCGCCCCAGCCGGTGTTGTACCCCTCGGCCAGAAAGCCCTCCAGATCCTCCACCGTGGTGAGCTGGGCCTGCTGGGCCATGCGCACGGTCATTCTGCCCTCCGCCTCCAGCTGGCGGTAGGCCTCCATGATGTCATGCCAGTCCACGTTGGCAAAGGCGGTGAAATCGTCCGTCTGGCAGGAGGTGACCCCGTAGGAATTGAGATGGGCCTGAGCGTCCAGCAGCATGGCCTTCAGCTCCTCCACCCCCGGCTGGGGCAGCTTGCTATATACCAGGTCCATGCCATTCTCCCGGAACACGCCGTTGGGCTGTCCGTCCTCCCCCAGTTCAAAGCAGCCGCCCTCCGGCTGGGGGGTGTCCGCCGTAACACCGATGAGCTCCAGCGCCTTGGTGTTTACCACGCAGGTATGGCCACAGGTGCGCACGATGCATACGGGGTGCTCGGTACTCACCTTGTCCAGGTCATGCCGGTTGGGGAACCGGGACTCGTCGGTGAAATAGTCGTGGTTCCAGCCTCTGCCCCGCACCCACTGGCCGGGAGCAAAGCCCTTCTCTTTCAGAAGGGCCCGCATGGTGTCCAGCACCTGGGCCAGGGAACCGGTATTGGAGGACAGGTCGGCCACCTGCAGGGCATAGCCGTAGTTAAGCAGGTGCATGTGGGAATCGTTGAAGCCGGCGCAGACGAACCGCCCCTTCAGATCCACCGTCTCTCCGCCCGCTTCCGCCAGGGCCAGGGCCTCCTGATTGGTACCGGCAAAGACAAAGCGGCCGTCCTCCACAGCAAAGGCCTCCGCCAGAGGCAGGCTGCCAGTGTACACCTGCCCGCCGTAGTAAATGGTTCGCATGATGATACTCCCTTCCTGCACGGACGGCGGCCGGAGCGAAACTGCCCCGGCCGAACTGTCCTGTATATTACTGCTTCTACGCCTTTTCCGCTGCCAGCGCAGCCTTCACCTCAGGCTTGTCCTCGTAGAAGATGACCGCATCGGGAAGCACCTCGCCGATATGCATGTACCGGGCCTTGTAGTCCTTGAGCAGCTTGAAATACTGGCCGGACAGGATCAGGATGACCGCCACATTGATAAAGGTGGGGATGCCGCTGGTGATATCCACCAGGGTCCAGATGCTCAGATCACCCACATAGATGAGGTACAGGGTGAGCACAAAGGGCGGTACGGCGTAAAAGTACTTGAACACGATGAGCAGATACTTCTTCACGTTGGGATGGTTCTTGGCCAGGTGGCGCAGCACCGCCTCGTAGTAGGCGTACCAGCCGCCGGAGGTGGTGACGGAAAAGACGATCATGATGAGGGTCAGCACCACGGTGCCGAAGGCGCCGAAGTTGTTGGTAAAGACGTTAAGGGCCAGAGTGGCGTTGGTGGCGCCGCTGGTCCACTCGCCGGACACCAGAACCGTCAGCGCGGTGATGGTGCACACGATGAAGGTGTCCACAAACACCTCGAAGGAGCCCCACAGGCCCTGCTCAATGGGGTGGCGGGTCTTGCTGGAGGCGTGCACCATGGGGCTGGAGCCCCAGCCGGCCTCGTTGGAGTAGACACTGCGGGCCATGCCGGTGGAGATGACCTGGGCTACCGTGGCGCCCGCGAAGCCGCCCACAGCGGCGCTGCCGGTGAACGCCTGGCTGAAAATTGCCCCCAGAGTGGGCAGGATGTTCTCATAGTGCATCACGATGATGACCAGGCCCAGGATCAGATAGGACAGGCTCATGACCGGCACCAGCTTGGTGAGGATCTGGCCCAGCTTCTTCACGCCGCCCCAGATCATCACGTAGAGGATGCACACGATGATGAGGGCCGCAATGGCCTGGGGGATGCCCAGGGACTGGGCTACCACCTCGGAGGTGGTGTAAGTAGAGGCGCTGATGAAGAAGGTGGAGAAGATGCCGATGCCGAAGATAAAGGCCAGCGGCATCCACAGCTTGCCCCAGTGGCGCTCCTCTCCCAGGCCCCGCTCCATGTAGTAGGTGGGGCCGCCGTAGGGCACGCCGTTTTCATCGGTGCGGCGGTAGTACACCGCCAGGGACACCTCCACCTGCTTGATGAGCATGCCCAGGAAGGCGGTCAGCCACATCCAGAACACCGCGCCGGGGCCGCCGGTGGTAACAGCGGTGGCCACGCCGGCGATGTTGCCGAAGCCCACCGAGCCACCCACGGCGGTGGCAATGGCCTCATAGGGCGTCAGCAGACCCTTCTCGTCTCCGGGCTCGTCATCATGGTGAAAGAGCCGGCCGAGGGTGCGGTGGAAGATGTAACCCAGGTGGCGTACCTGGAAAAACCCGGAGCGCACAGTGAAATATGCGCCTGTGACGATCATCAGGATGATGAGGGGCGGGCCCCAGATAAAATTGTTCAGTGCGTTCAGAAATTGGCTCATGTTGAAAACGACCTCCTACTTTGTTTTCAATACCGGCACAATCCCTTGGAACGCGAAAAAAAGAGACCGCAACGCTGGAATTTGCATTACGGTCCCTTGGCCTATACTCGCAAACACCAATAGCGCCATCACTTAAAACAAGTGAGAGTGTGCAGTCTGTTAGGCTGCACCCCAACAACGCCTTCGCTGCCGCATCAGGCGAAATTTCGGCGGAATACCCTTTCCCGACGGGGTCCTGGGCCGGCAGGCCTCACCCGGCGGTACTCTTGCAGTCCGCGCCTCTATTGTGCGGTATTCGATTGCCCCTTATCATAGTCTCAGAGCCTGCCACTGTCAACAGGTTTTGAGGGAATATACTAATTTTTGTATTTTTATACAAAAATTCATTCTCGCAGTCGGGCTTTCCTGCTGCGATTCACCCTCGCTTTTTCTTGGGGCGGGCGTTCTTTTTGGGCTTGGCAGCCGCCCAGCCCGCTTTCTTTACCGGGCGGGCTTTCTTCTCCGGACGGCTGGGCCGCTCCGGCTCCTTCCCTTTCCGGCGGGGCTCTCCCTCTGGCTTCCGGCTGGCAGGACGCAGGAGGCATTCCTTGCCGTAGCCAATCAGATCCTCACGGTGGGCCACATGGAGGGCCTCCCGTACCAGAGCGCGCTTTTCAGGCCGCTTCCACTGCATCAGCGCCCGCTGCATGGACTTCTCATGGGGGTCCTTGGGCACATACACCGGCTGCATGGTCCGGGGGTCGATGCCGGTATAGTACATGCAGGTGGACAGGGTTCCCGGGGTGGGATAGAAGTCCTGGACCTGCTCCGGCTGGCGGCCCGACTTGTTCAGCCACTCCGCCAGGCGCACCGCATCGGCCATGGTACAGCCGGGGTGAGAGGACATGAGATAGGGCACCAAATACTGCTCCTTGCCGTACTTCTGGTTGAGCCGCTCATACTTCTGCCGGAACTTCTCATACACCGCGATGTGGGGCTTGCCCATGTAATCCAGCACGCCGTCCACGCAGTGTTCCGGAGCCACCTTCAGCTGGCCGGAGACGTGATGCTTCACCAGCTCGGCAAAAAACTCGCCGCTCTTGTCCTTCATCATATAGTCGAACCGGATGCCGGAGCGGATGAACACCTTCTTCACACCCGGCACCGCCCGGATCTTCCGCAGCAGCATCAGGTAGTCGGTGTGGTCGGCGTCCAGATTGGGGCAGGGCTCGGGAGCCAGACAGGCCTTCCCCCGGCACAGACCCGCCTTCATCTGCTTTTTGCAAGCCGGGCGGCGGAAGTTGGCGGTGGGGCCGCCCACGTCGTGGATATAGCCCTTGAAGCCAGGGTGATGGGTCAGGGCCTCCACCTCACGGAGCACACTCTCATGGCTGCGGGAGGTGATGATCCGCCCCTGATGGAACGCCAGGGAGCAGAAATTGCTGGCGCTGTTGCAGACTGGTTCGGCGGCCACCGAGAAGCGTACCTC
>CALWXT010000007.1 GCA_944385575.1 uncultured Flavonifractor sp.
GTCATGGCGTGGCTCTTGGAGAAGCCGTTGACCACGATGGTGCGCTCATACATGTCGGGCAGGTTGGCCATGGACACGTGGTGCTGGCCGTAGGTCAGCTCGGCATAGATCTCGTCGGAGATCACCATGATGTCGGTGCCCCGGAGCACGTCGGCCAGCGCTTCCAGGTCGGCTCGCTCCATGATGCCGCCGGTGGGGTTGGAGGGGAAGGGGAGCACCAGCACCTTGGTGCGGGGGGTGATGGCGGAGCGCAGCTGCTCGGGGGTGAGGCGGAACTCGTTCTCCGCCTTCAGCTCCACATACACCGGGGTGCCGCCCGCCATGGAGGCCAGGGGGCCGTAGCACACGAAGGAGGGCACAGGGACGATGACCTCGTCGCCGGGGTTGAGCAGGCAGCGCAGGGACAGGTCGATGGCCTCGCTGCCGCCCACGGTGACGATGATCTGGTGGGCGAAGTCATAGTGCAGGTCGAACCGCCGGTCCAGATAGGCGGCGATCTCCCGGCGCAGCTCGGCCATGCCGGCGTTGCCGGTGTACTTGGTAAAGCCCTTTTCCAGGGAGTAGATGCCCGCGTCCCGGATGTGCCAGGGGGTGACGAAGTCGGGCTCGCCGATGCCAAGGGAAATGGCGTCCTTCATCTCCTCCAGAATATCGAAAAAGCGCCGAATCCCGGAGGGCTTGATCTCCTGGATGCGCTTACACATTATCTCCTCGTAATTCATGAGAAAATCCACTCCTTCTCCTGGGTCTCCTGCTTTTCAAAGATCAGGTGCTTTTCTTTATATTTATGCAGGATGAAATGGGTGGCGGTCCCCGTCACATCCTCCAGCGTAGACAGCCGCTCGCCCACAAACTGGGCCACTTCCTTCAGGGAACGGCCGGAGATGATGACGGTCAGGTCGTAAGCGCCGCTCATCAGATAGACGCTCTCCACCTCATCGTACTGGTAGATCCGCTCCGCCACCCGGTCAAAGCCCTCGCCCCGCTGGGGGGTGACCTTCACCTCGATGAGGGCGGTGACCGCCTCCCGGTCGGTGCGGTCCCAGTCCACGATGGCCTTGTAGCCCAGGATGACCTTCTCCTCCTCGTACCGCTTGATGGCCGCCTTTACGTCCTCCACGGACATGTCGGCCATGGATGCAAGCTGTTCGGGGGTCAACGTGCAATCGTTTTCCAAAAGCTGGAGCAGCTTCATGGTATGTGTTCCTCCCATTCAGATAGTTTCCATGTAAAATAAATGGAAAAGTTGATTATCCCTTATTATATACGTCCCCGAAGTGAATTACAATAGTGCACTTTTAACTGCTGTTTCTTGCACAAATAGGACGTACTTTTTCCGGTAAAAATGGTGCATCCTGATCGTTCAGAAAAGAAAAACCGGGCGCTGCGGTCGGCAGCGCCCGGCTGTTATGCGTCCAGGGGGGACAGACTTTCGATCAGCTCCGCTGTCTGCCCGGTGGTCAGGCCGGCGGAGGCGTGGAGGGAGAAGCTGTACGTCCCGTCGCTCCACACGGCCAGGAACACCAGCGCGTCCTCCCCCTTGCAGGTGACGGTATATGCCCCGGCGGTCAGGGTGTCCTCCCAGCCGTAGGCGGTGAAGTCCCCGCTCACGTCCTCCGCTCCCGGAGCCATGCGGTAGGTGAGGGACTGGCCGCCGGCCCCCTGCCAGACCACCTCCGCCAGCTGGCCCCGGAGGCAGCGGATGCTGTCAAGCGCATATCCATCCGGCACTTCGGCGGGGAGCAGCAGGGGATAGGACAGGCTGTCCGCCAGCTCCCCCACACTGCTAAACTGCTGGGCTCCCCAGGTGACCTGCACCGGAGGGGTCTCCGCCGGGGCCCGGGAGTCCAGCCACAGGGGGAGGGCGGCCGCGCCGCAGAGCAGGAGAGCCGCGCAGGCGGCGGCCAGGCGGGGCTGCCACCGGAGCGGGGCGGGCCTGGGAGCCTCCAAAGAACGGCGCAGGCCCGCCAGCACCCGCCGCTCCACCTCCGGCGTTACGGACACGGCGTCCATGATCTGCCGGTATGCCTGTCTAGTCTCCATTTTCATCCTCCTCCCAGATATCCCGGAGCAGCGCCCGTCCCCGGGCCAGCAGGGAGCGCACGGTGGACTCCTTTTTCCCCAGCAGCCCGGCGATCTCCCCGGTGCTGTACTGCTCGTAGTAGTAGAGATGGATCACCGCCCGGTACCTGGGCGGCAGGGCCTTGACGCAGTCCCATACCGCGGCCAGCGCCGGGTCGTCACTCTCCCCGGGCAGCAGATCGCTGAGCTCCTCCTGAGGGTGGCGCTTCCAGTAGCTCAGCCGGTTTTTGCTCAGGTTGGCCGCCACCCGCAGCAGCCAGGCCTTTTCGTGCTCCTGGCTGGAAAAGGGGGGCGCCTTCTGGATGTATTGCAGCAGGGTGTCCTGGAGCACGTCCTCCGCCTCGTCTCGCCGGTGCAGGTAGGAGAAGGCCAGCGGCAGAATGGCGTCGCCGTGGCGGCGGAGCACCAGGGCGGCGTCCTCCAGGGGCCGGTCCGGCGCCCGTTCCCCGGGAGAGCCCGCCAGCCAGAGCCGCAGCCTGGCCAGCAGCCCCGGCCGGGGCGGGATCAGGATGCCTTCCATCTCCATTCCTCCTTTCAACGGGTATACAAATGAGGGCGGCAAAACGCTGCACAAAAAATTTTTTTCTTTTTTGCAGCGCTTTGGCTCCGCCGTTTGTGTATCAGGCAGAGCGGACCTCAGGCCCGCCGCAAAACAGAAAGGATGCGTATTGTTATGAAACGGAAGAAGACTTGCCTGGCCCTGTCCGCCGCCGCCGCCATCACCCTGTCCGCCGTAGGCTTTGCCGGCGCCGCCGGCCAGTCCGACCTGCTGAAGCTGACCGTTGACGGCCAGGAGAGCGATACCCAGCTGGCCGTGATGGTGCCCGCCCGGGATCTGGCTGAGGAGCTGGGCTATACCGTCACCTGGAACGGGGAGGACCAGTCCGTGACCCTGGACAGCGGCACCATGCACGCCAACTTCACCATCGGGGTCAACTCCTATATCGCCGCCACCAGCATCGAGGGCATGGTGGGCATGACCGCCCCCTTCTCCCTGTCCTCCGCCCCCGTGGTGTCCGACGGGGTCACCTACGTGCCCCTGGAGCTGTTCACCGTTCTGACCGGCAACCACGCCGATGCGCTCACCGTGGACGGCAATACGGTGAATCTGCGCACCCAGTTTTGACCCTGCTCCATAAAAATGGGCCGCCCCGCTGGGCGGCCCGTTTTGTCTCAGTCCGGATAGGTGTGCACGCAGATCTCCCGGATCTTGCTCTGGAGAGCCTTCAGGTCCACAAAGGCCTCCGGCCGCTTGGACGGGTCCCGCAGCAGGGCGGAGGGGTGGTACATGGCCATCATCCACACCCCGGCCTTTTCCATCCACTGGCCGTGCTCCCGGGTGATCTTGAAGTCCTCCCGCATCAGCTTCATGGCGGAGATCCGGCCCAGGCAGATGATGATTTTGGGGCGGATCAGAGCCACCTGATTGCGCAGGTAGCCGATGCAGGCCTCCTGCTCGACGTTCTGGGGGTCCCGGTTTCCCGGCGGCCGGCACTTGACCATGTTGCCGATGAATACCCGCTCCCGCTTCAGGTCGATCATGCTCAGCATGTCGTCCAGCAGCTGGCCCGCCCGACCCACGAAAGGCCGGCCGGTCAGGTCCTCCTGCTCGCCGGGACCCTCCCCGATGAACATGACCTCCGCGTCCCTGGCCCCCTCGCCAAAGACCACGTTGTGCCGGGTTTCGGCCAGGGCGCAGTTTCTGCAGTTCATGCAGGCGTCATATAAGGCGTCCCAGTCTTTCATGTCGAATCACCTCTGTTTTTGACATTGTACCATAAGCGGCGCCGTGATACAACGGATGGATTCTGTCAAAAATAACAGTTGCATTTTTTTGTAAAAACGCATATACTACCCACAACAAAAGCGATGAAGACGACCGCCGCCCGTGAGGGCCGCCAGAGAATCCGGGTCACCGACTGAGAGCCCGGTCCGGCAGGATGGGATGGCGCAACACGTTTGAGCTGGTGATTCGAGTCCTGCAACAGGAGGTAGGCTCACCCGTCCCGCCCGCGTTAGGGGCTCCGAGTGGTGTCCGTTGCACACGACGGCGCAATTTTGGGTGGTACCGCGGAGTTTGTTCCGTCCCGAAGCTGTATTGTACAGCTTCGGGACTTTTTTTATTTTTTTACGGTATGAAAGGTTGTGAACGGTATGGTATTCTTGAAGCAGCAGTACGAAGAAAAGGTGGTGGCCCGGAATAACCAGACCGTCACCCTTCACGGCATGGTCCACGCCCTGCGGGACATGGGCGGGATCACCTTCCTCACCCTGCGCACCAGAAAGGGACTGATCCAGTGTGTGTGTACCGATAAGAGCGCCCTGGACGGGGTCTCCGAGGGCTGCGCCGTGGCCGCCTCCGGCATGTGGCGCATCGAGCCCCGTGCCCCCGGCGGCAGGGAGCTGACCGACGCCAGCATAACCGTCCTCTCCCGGCCCGCCGCACCCGCGCCGGTGCCCCTGGCCAGAAAAAAGCTGGACCTCCACCTGGACACCGAGCTGGGCCTGCGGCCCGTGGTGCTCCGCACCCCCCGGCAGCAGGCGGTGTTCCGCATCCAGGCCGGCATCTGCCGGGCCTTTCGGGAGTTCCTGCAAAGCCGGGAGTTCACCGAGGTCCACACCCCCAAGATCGTCCACGCCGGGGCGGAGGGGGGCGCCAACATCTTCCGCCTGGACTATTTTGGCCGAAAAGCCTTCCTGGCCCAGTCCCCTCAGTTCTACAAGCAGACCATGGTGGGGGTGTTCGAGCGGGTGTACGAGGTGGGCCCGGTGTTCCGGGCGGAGAAGCACGCCACCCAGCGCCACCTGAACGAGTACACCTCCCTGGACTTCGAGATGGGCTATATTGACTCCTTTGCCGACGTGATGGAGATGGAGCAGGGTTTTCTGCAATATGCCATGGAGCTGCTGAAAAGCCAGTACGCCGCCGACCTGGCGCTGCTGGGTGTGGAGCTGCCCGATGTGGAACGCATACCCGCCGTCCGGTTTGACGAGATCAAGGCCCTGGCGGCGGAGAAGTACGGCTACTCCATCCGGGACCCCTACGACCTGGAGCCGGAGGAGGAGCACGCCATCGGCCGGTACGCCAGGGAGGAGTGGGGGAGCGACTTTGTGTTCGTCACCCACTACCCCAGCAAAAAGCGGCCCTTCTATGCCATGGACGATCCCGCCGACCCCAAATTCACCCTGTCCTTCGACCTGCTGTTCCGGGGGCTGGAGGTGACTACCGGCGGCCAGCGCATCCACGACTACGCCGCCCAGGTGGAAAAGATGGAGCGCCTGGGCATGGACCCGGCGGAGTTTGAAAGCTACCTGATGATCCACAAGTACGGCATGCCCCCCCACGGCGGGCTGGGTATCGGGCTGGAGCGGCTGACCATGCAGCTCTGCGGCCTGGACAACATCCGCCGGGCCTGCCTGTTTCCCAGAGACCGCACCCGTCTGGAACCGTAAGGAGGAAATACGATGAAAATTACCGAAGAAATGGTGGATTATATCTCCCAGCTCTCCCGGCTCCAGCTGCCGCAGGAGGAAAAGACCGCCATGACCGCCCAGCTGGAGGGCATCGTGGCCTATATGGACGTGCTGAACCGGCTGGACACCTCCGGCGTGGAGCCCGTGAGCCACATTTTCCCCCTGAAGAACGTGACCAGGTCCGATGAGGTGGTGCCCTCCGGCGACCGGGAGGAGCTGCTGGCCAACGGACCGGCGGTGAAGGACGGCGCCTTCCTGGTGCCCAAGACGGTGGAGTGAGGTGGAAAACATGGAACTGTTTGAACTGACTGCCCTGGAATTGGGGGAAAAGCTCCGCTCCGGCGAGGTGACCAGAGAAGAAGCGGTGGAAGCTGCCCGCGCCCGCATCCGTGCCGCCCAGCCGGCCAACAACGCCTTTGTCACCGTGACGGAGGCCCCCGCCCCGGCGGCGGAGGGGGCCGCCTCCCCGCTGGCGGGGGTGCCCATGGCCTACAAGGACAACATCTGCACCAGGGGGGTGCGCACCACCTGCGCCTCCAAAATCCTGGGGGACTTTACCCCCTGCTATGACGCCACGGTGGTGGAGCGGCTTGCCGCCGCCGGGGCGGTGAGCCTGGGCAAGCTGAACATGGACGAGTTCGCCATGGGCTCCACCTCCGAGACCTCCTGCTTCGGAGCGGTGAAAAACCCCTGGGACCTGACCCGGGCCGCCGGCGGCTCCTCCGGCGGGGCAGCCGCCGCGGTGGCGGCCGGTGAGGTATGGTACGCCATCGGCTCGGACACCGGCGGCTCCATCCGCCAGCCCGCCGCCTACTGCAGCGTCACCGGCATGAAGCCCACCTACGGCACCGTGTCCCGGTATGGCCTTATCGCCTACGCCTCCTCCCTGGATCAGATGGGTCCCATCGCCCGGTCCGCCGCCGACTGCGCGGCGGTGCTGGATGTGATGATGGGGAAGGATGCAAGAGATTCCACCAGTCTGGACGTGCCCGCCGGGGGGCTGCTGGCCTCCCTCACCGGCGACCTGCGGGGCAAAAAAATCGGCCTGCCCGCCGACTGCTTTGGGGACGGCCTGGACGGCGAGGTGCGCTCCGCCGTGCTGGCCGCCGCGGAGGTTTTGAAAGCCCGGGGCGCCACAGTGGAGGAATTTGCCCTCCCTGTCATGGAGTATGTGGTGCCCGCCTACTATATCATCGCCTGCGCCGAGGCGTCCTCCAACCTGTCCCGGTTCGACGGCGTGAAGTACGGCTGGCGGGCTGAGGGCTATGAAGACCTGGGGGAGCTGTACACCAGGACCCGCACCCAGGGCTTCGGTACCGAGGTGAAGCGGCGCATCCTGCTGGGTACCTTTGTATTGTCCTCCGGCTACTACGACGCCTACTATAAAAAAGCCCTTCAGACCAAGGCCGTCATCAAGGCCGCCTTTGACAGGGCCTTTGAGCAGTACGACCTGCTGCTCACCCCGGTGGCTCCCACCACCGCCCCTAAACTGGGGGAGAGCCTGACCGACCCGCTGAAAATGTACCTCAGCGATATCTACACCGTGTCGGTGAACCTGGCGGGCCTGCCTGCCCTGTCCATGCCCTGCGGCTTTGATTCCAAAGGCCTGCCCATCGGGGCCCAGCTCATCGGCCCCGCCCTGGGGGACGCCGCCGTGCTGAACGCCGCCTACGGCTTCCAGCTGGACACCGACTATCACCGCCAGAGCCCGAAAGGAGGGGACGAGGTATGACCTGGGAAACTGTCATCGGTCTGGAGACCCACGTGGAGCTGGCCACCAGGACCAAGATCTTCTGCTCCTGCACCACTGAATTCGGCGGTGCGCCCAACACCCACTGCTGCCCGGTGTGCATGGGCATGCCCGGTACCCTGCCGGTGCTCAATGAGAAGGTGGTGGAGCTGGCGGTGACGGCGGGACTGGCCCTTAACTGTGCCATCGCCCCCGTCAGCCGGTTCGACCGGAAGAACTACTTCTATCCCGACCTGCCCAAGGCCTACCAGATCTCACAGCTCTACCTGCCCATCGCCCGGGACGGGGCGGTGGACATCGGGGGCGGCAAGACCATCCGCATCCACGAGCTGCACATGGAGGAGGACGCGGGCAAGCTGGTCCACGACCCCTGGCTGGACCAGACCCTGACGGACTACAACCGCTGCGGCGTGCCCCTCATCGAGATCGTCACCGAGCCCGACTTCCGCTCCGCCGAGGAGGTCATCGCCTACCTGGAAAAGCTGAAGGAGACCCTGCAATACCTGGGGGTGTCCGACTGCAAGATGCAGGAGGGCTCTCTGCGGTGCGACGTGAACCTGTCGGTGCGGCCGGTGGGCTCCGCAGAGCTGGGCACCCGCACCGAGATGAAGAACCTCAACTCCTTCAAGGCCATTTCCCGGGCCATCGCCTACGAGGCCCGGCGGCAGATCGAGCTGTTGGAGGAGGGGAAGCGGGTGGTGCAGGAGACCCGCCGGTGGGACGAGAACAAGGACGCCACCTACGCCATGCGCTCCAAGGAGAACGCCCAGGACTACCGCTATTTCCCCGACCCCGACCTGCCGGGGGTGGAGCTGAGCGGGGCGTATCTGGAGCATCTGAAAGCCTCCCTGCCCGAGCTGGCGGAGCACAAGCGGGCGCGCTATCAGGCGGACTGGGGCCTGCCCGCCTATGACACGGAGATGATCACCTCCCAAAAGACCCTGGCTGAATTTTTCGAGGCGCTGGTGGCCCTGGGGACCGACCCCAAGCAGGGGGCAAACTGGATCATGGGCCAGGTGCTGGGCCAGCTCTCCGCCCACGGCCTGGAGGCAAAGGATATGAAGCTCACCCCTGCCACCCTGGCCCGGCTCATCGCCCTGGTGAAGGAGGGCAGGCTCAACCGCAACACCGCCGTCAAGGTTTTTGAAGCGGTGTTTGTGACCGACGGGGACGTGGACGCCTATGTAAAAGAGCACGGCCTGGAGCAGGTGTCCGACGCCGGCCTGGTGGAGACGGTGGTGGAGCAGGTGCTTGCCGCCAACGAAAAGTCGGTGGCTGACCTGAAGGCCGGTAAGGAAAAGGCCTTCGGCTTCCTGGTAGGCCAGGTCATGCGCCAGCTGAAAGGCCAGGCGTCTCCGGCGGTGGTGAACCAGGTGCTGCGGGACAAGCTGGGCTGACCTGCGCGGCATAGTTTTCCCAGAGCGGGACAAACTATGGGGCAAAAGGAGGCGGACCCATGACCAATTCAGAGTATGAACGCCTTGTCAATGCCAAGGCCAAGCCATCCCCCATAGGGAAAAACCTGCTGTGGGCCTTTCTGGTGGGAGGCGGCATTTCCACCCTGGGCCAGCTGCTGATGAACCTGTATTCCGGCTGGGGGCTGGACCAGGACCAGGCGGGCACGGCGGTGTCGGTGACCCTGATTTTCCTGGCCGCCCTGTTCACCGGCCTGGGCTGGTTCGACAAGCTGGCCAAGCACGCCGGAGCGGGCACGCTGGTGCCCATCACCGGCTTTGCCAACGCCGTGGTGTCCCCGGCCCTGGAGTTCCGCAGCGAGGGCCTGGTGATGGGCGTGGGCGCCAAGCTGTTCGTGATCGCCGGGCCGGTGCTGGTGTACGGCATTTCGGCCAGCGTGGTGTACGGCCTGCTGCTGGTCCTGCTGGGCGGATAGGGGAATGCTCAGTTGACTTTGGTTAAGACGGACAGTATAATGTGTCTAACCAAAAAACGGAAAGGAGCGCCCGCCCATGCAGCCCTATGATGACAGCCTGGTCCTGGACCGCCTGCTGGGACAGATGGATCTGGCCTTTACCAACATCACGGGACAGACCATTTCCTTTATTGACCACCGGGGCCGCTGGCACGGGCCGCTCCGCCTGGAGCGCTTCACGGATTTCTGCCGCTGCGTGATGGACAGCCCTGAGGGGGCGGCCCGATGCCGGGCCTGCAACCACACTATGGGGCTGCGCTCCGGCGGAGGCGGGGCGGTGGAGTGCTGCCACATGGGGGTGAGCGTCATCTCCATGCCGGTGCAGGTGGCGGAGCAGCGGGAGCTCTATCTGTCCTACGGGCAGTTTCTGACCCAGGACACCCAGGCGGAGTTTTACCGCCTGCTGGAGCAGAACTGCACGGAGCTGGGTTTGGACTACGACCGCCTGCGCCAGGCGGCGGGGGAGCTGCGGGTCCTCTCCCGGGAGGAACTGGACGCCCGGGTCCAGCTGCTGCGCTTTTTCGCCGCCTATCTGGCGGTGGCGGAGTCGGAGCTGCGCACCCGGATGGAATATGCCGAGCAGATGGAGAAAAAGCTGGAGCTGGAGCGCAAGCTGCACTCCATGGAGTTCAAGTTTCTCCAGTCCCAGATCAGCCCCCATTTCCTGTTCAATACGCTCAACCTGCTGATGCGCACCGCATATCGGGAGAACGCCCCCCAGACGGCCGGACTGATCTGCGATTTGTCCGAGCTGCTGCGCCGGGCGTACCGCTCTAAGGATTCGGTGTGTACGCTGGCGGAGGAGCTGCTGTGCGCGGAGAAGTACCTGACCCTCCAGTGTCAGCGGATGGGGCCGGAGTTTTCCTACAGCATTTCCTGCCAGCCCGGCGGGGAGCGGATCATGATTCCCGTACTTACCATCCAGCCTCTGGTGGAGAACGCCATCGTCCACGGCCTGGTGGATGAGGAGCGCCCCCTCCGCCTGGAGATCGATGTGAAGACCGACAGCAAGCTGCTGCGCATCACCGTTTCCGACAACGGCGAGGGCATCCCCCAGCAGGTCCTGCGCCAGCTGGAGGGGGCGGAAGGGGAAGGCTCCGGCCTGCGCAATGTCTCCGACCGGCTCAAGCTGTTTTTCGGCCCGGAAGCCCGGCTGGATATTTCCAGCCGCCCGGGGGAGGGCACCAGGGTGGAGCTGCTCTGCCCCCTGGGCGCGGAGGGGGGTGAGGCCGGTGTATGAGATTCTGATTGTGGAGGACGAGTACACCGAGCGGCGGGAGCTGGCCGGGCTTATGGAGGAGGTCACCCAGCCCGAGCGCATCCGCAGCGCCGCCACCTGTGAGGCGGCCATCCAGATGATCTCCCAGCGCTGCCCGGACCTCATCCTGCTGGACATCATGCTCAAGGGCCGCTCCGGCTTTGAGGTGGCCCAGTTTGTGCGCAGCCGGGGGCTGGACTGCCGGATCATGATTCTCTCCGCTTACAATGAGTTCGATTTTGCCAGCAAGGCCATGTCCATGGGCATTCAGGACTATCTGCTCAAGCCCATGCGGCCTGATCTGCTGCTCCAGCGCATCCGGGGGGTGCTGGACCGTCCGGCGGCGGGCCCGGCCCGGACGCCCCAGCTCTGGCCCTGCCTGGCCTGCGGAATGACCCACGGCCTGCCCGAGCCGCTGCCCATGCTGCCCGCCCAGGTGATGGTGGCCCTTCTGTCGGCGCCCCTGACGCCGGAAGAAGAGGAGCAGCTCAGCCGGCAGGGCGGACAGGCCCTTCAGGGCGGGGGACGCCTGGAATGCCACGAGCGCCAGGTGGTGTGCTATTGCCGCCCGGAGGAGGGGGAGAGCCCGGAGGACGCGGCCGGCCGCATGCTGGCGGCCTGGACGCCGCTGCTGCCCGGCAGGTGCCGCCTGGGCAAGGTGGGGCTGGGGACCTGGGCCGCGGGGCCGGAGGAGCTGGCGGAGAGCTACCGTACCGCCCGGCTGGCCGCCCGCAGCGGCGCCATTTTCCCCCAGCAGGTCCTGTGCCGCTATACCCCGTGTCTGGGGGAGAGCGAACCCTACCCCGTCCACCTGGAGAGCAGGCTCATCCGCGCGCTGCGCAGCGGGGAGGACACGGTCCCGCTGGCCGGCCAGCTGTGCAGCCAGCTGCTGAAGTCCTGCCAGGGGGACGCGGCCATTCTGGAGCGCTGGCTGGACCTGTACTGCGGCGCGCTGTCCAGAGTGTGCGGGGAGGCGGGGCAGGACTGGATGCCCCACCTCAGCCTGGACGCCTGCTTTACCCCCCAGGTCCTGGCCCGGAGCATGGCGGAGCTGGCAGACCATGCCTCTGAATTGATCTCCCCCGCCTGCCGCTCGGACAATCCCCTGGCCCAGCGCACCATCGCCATCATCCACAGCCGCTATCAGGAGCCGCTGAAGCTGGAGGGGGTGGCCAGGGAGCAGTTTGTCAGCCCAGCTTACTTAGGACGCATTTTTCATACCTGCACCGGCCAGACCTTCCGGGACTATCTGACCCAGGTGCGCATGCAGTACGCCGACCGGCTGCTGCGGGAGGGACATCCCGTTTCGTCCGTGGCCGCCGCCGTAGGCTATGAAGACCCCAACTATTTCAGCCGCGTGTATAAAAAGCAGTTTGGCTACCCGCCCAAGGACGGGCGCAGGTGAGGGTTCTGCACCGTCCGGGCGGGTCTTTTGCTTGGCTGGGAAGAATAAACTGGAAAAATATCTAATATATTCAAGTTTTTCTTTGCGTCAGGTATAAAAAAGTAAGAAACGCAAAAAAGTGCTAGTCTTTCTGCTGCAAGCGGAGGGAAAAAAGTCAGATCTCTTTGACAATCCGCCCGGTTTTTGCATGGGAATCCCAGCCAGGTTCTGGTATGGTATAGAAAAAGGGACCTCCGTTCTGTCGGGGGCCGCACATCTGGCAAAGACCAAAACGAGTGGGAGGGGTCAATATGACGCAGCAGCAGCTGTTGCAGGCGCTGGCCGCGGAGATTGAGTGTTCCACCGGCTGCACGGACCCGGGCAGCGTGTGCCTGGCTGCTGCGGCAGCCGCCCATGCCCTGGGGGGCCGGGCAGAGGAGATCCGGGTGCTGGTCAGCCCCAATGTGTATAAAAACGGCGTGAGCGTCGGCATACCCGGCACAGGCCGGGTGGGGCTGGAGCTGGCGGCCGCCCTGGGGGTGCTGCTGGACCGCCCGGAGCGGGGGCTGGCCATTCTGTCGGAGGTCACGGACGAGATGGTGCGCCGGGCCGAGGAGACCGTGGCGGCCGGCCGGGTGACGGTGTGCTACGGCGAGACGCCCGACCCGCTGTATGTCCAGGCGGTGGTCCGGGCGGGAGATGACGAGGCCCGGGCGGTCATCATGTATGATTACTCCAACGTGGTGGAGGTGGTCCGCAACGGCGAAGTGCTGCTGCGCAAGGCGGAGGCCGCCGGCGGCGCACCCGCCTGCCCCTTCCTGGGGTGTTCGGTGGAGGAGCTCTACCGCCTGATCCTCTCCATGGACCCGGCCGACTTTGCCTTCCTGCTGGAGGGCGCGCGGCGGAACAAGGAGGCGGCGCTGCGGGATCTGGAAGACCCGGCCAGGCGTCTGGGCCGGACCATCCGGGCCTGTACCGCCGTCCAGGGCTGCACCCCGCTGGCGGTAAGCAGCGCGGTGCGGGCATACACCGCCGCCGCCGGGGAAGCCCGGATGAGCGGGATGAACGTGACCATTACAGCCATTACCGGCAGCGGCAATCACGGCATCACCAATTTTGTGGGCGTGCTTGCCGCGGCGGAGGAGCTGGGCGCCGGACAGGATCAGACGGCGGTGGCTCTGGCCATCAGCTCCATGATCACCATATACATCAAAGCCTATATCAAACGCATGACCGCCTTCTGCGGCTGCGGCGTGGCGGCGGCCACCGGAATGGCGGCGGCGGTGACCTACCTGCTGGGCGGCAGCTATGAGCAGTCGGTCCGCGCCATGCAGACGGTGGTGGGCACCATCGGCGGCATGTTCTGCGACGGAGCCAAAAGCTCCTGCGCCTACAAGCTGAGTACAGCCGCCTCCATGGCGGTGCAGGCGGCCTACCTGGCCATGGAGGGCTGCCATGTGCCGGCGGGCGAGGGAATCATCGGCACACGCATCGAGGAGACCTTTGCCAATATCGGCCGGCTCAATGATCCGGGCATGCTGGAAACCGACCGCGTCATGGTGTCCATCATTGCCCAGCGCCGCCAGGGCGGCTGAAGCGGACGGGAAAAGGAGGAGTTCCTCATGATCATATTGAAAGGACGGGTACTGGACGGAAACGGGGGCCCACCCATCGAACAGGGCGCCGTGGTGCTGGAGGGCAGCCGCATCAAGCTGGTGTGCCGCCAGAGCGAGCTGCCGCCCATCGAGGGGGCGCAGGTCTACACCACGGAAGACGCCACCATCATGCCCGGGCTGATTGACGCCCATGTCCATATGGGCTGGGGCAGCGCCACCGCGGTAGACTGGATCAGCATGACCCCCCAGCTGAGCATGGCCAGGGCCCTGCGGGACATGGAGCAGCTCCGGCAGCAGGGCTACACCGCCTTCCGGGATCTGGGCAGCGACGTGATCCTGCTCAAGCCGGCGGTGGCGGAGGGCCTGCTGGATGTGCCCCGCATTTTCGGCGCGGGCAAGATCCTCTCCCAGATCGGCGGCCACGGCGACGTCTATCAAAAGCTCTCCCTGGAGGGCAGCATGGGCGCATACAGCCCGGCCTTCCTGGTCAACGGCGTGGACGAGGTGCGGCGCGCCTGCCGCATCAACGCCCGCAACGGGGCGGATCTGGTCAAGATCATGACCACCGGCGGCGTGTTCTCCCAGGGAGACAAGGCCACCCCCCACAGCCATTTCAGCGGCGAGGAGATCCGGGCGGCGGTGGAGGAGGCGGAGAACATGGGCAGCTATGTCTCCACCCACGCTCAGGCCAACCGGGGCATCAAGACGGCGCTGAAAAACGGAGTGAAGTGCATCGAGCACGGGTTCTATCTGGATGAGGAATGCATCGAGCTGATGCTGAAAAACAACTGCTTCCTGGTGCCAACCCTGGCTATTATGCACGCCTCCAAAACCTACTTCTCCCGCACCGCCGGGGTGCTGCCCTACCTGCGGGAAAAGACGGAGCGCTCCTACGAGGCCCACTACCGCTCCCTGGAGATGGCCCGCAAGGCCCATATTCAGGTGGGCGTGGGGTGCGACTTCCTGGGCGACGAGGCGTTCGGCTGTCCGTACAGCCAGGCCACGCTGGAGCTGGAACGGCTGTGCGTGGCGGGCTACACCCCCATGGAGGTGATCTCCATGGCCACCAAAACCAACGCCAAACTGTTGCTGATGGAGGATGAACTGGGCACGCTGGAGCCGGGCAAGCTGGCAGACGTCCTGCTGGTCTCCGGAAATCCGGGGGCGGATATCCAGGTGCTGCGGCATCAGGACAATGTGAAACTGGTGATTCAGGATGGACGAGTGGTAAAGAATGCTCTGGACCGTATCAACACGCAATGAGAAGGAGGAAGCTTATGGACACTATTTTCTACAACGGCGTGATCCGCACTCTGGATAAGGCCTATCCCCAGGTCAGCGCTATGGCGGTAAAGGACGGCGTGATCCTCCGCCTGGGCTCCGACGAGGAGATCCTGCCGCTGGCGGATGAGAACACCCGGAAAATCGACCTGGAAGGCAAGCTGATGCTCCCCGGCTTTTCCGACACCCATCTGCACCTGCTGTTCTATGCCACCTTCAAGCGGCGCATCGACCTGGTGGACACCAAGAGCTATGAAGAAGTGGTGCGCCTGTGCAAGGCCGACGCGGAGAAGGCCCGCAAGGAGAACCGCTGGGTCATCGGCTGCAACTTCAACCAGGTCAACTGGAGCGACGTGAACAAGATCCCCGACCGGCACGACCTGGACGCCATCGCGGACGACGTGCCCGTCTTCCTGCAGCGGGCCTGCGGCCACATCGTCTGCCTGAACACCAAGGCCCTCCAGCTGGCCGGGCTGTGGGACGAGCGGGCGGACACCACCACCCAGACCATGGACTTCGGCGAGGACGGCCTGCCCAACGGCTACGTACGTGAGAACTCCGCCATGTGCGTGCAGAGCTGCTGGGAGCGCTTCACCGTCAACGACATCAAGGAGATGCTGGTGACCGTCTGCAAGGAGGCGGCCTCCAAGGGCATCGTGCAGGTGCACAGCGACGACTTCAACCTGGTGGCGGACGACGACTTTGCCGACGTGCTCCAGGCCTATAAGGAGCTCTCCGAGGAGGGGCGGCTTCCCATCCGGGTCAACGAGCAGATCCGCTTCCGCCGGGCCGACCAGATCCAGCGGTTCCTGGACCTGGGCTACCGGGCCAACGACACCCTGGGCCGCTTCAAGTTCGGACCCATCAAGTTCCTGTGCGACGGCTCCCTGGGCTCCCACTCGGCGGCCATGCGCCAGCCCTACCGCAACGATCCGGGCACCAAGGGCCTGCTGCTGTTTGGCGACGAGGAGCTCTACGAGCTGGCCACCATGGCCTATACCAACAGCTTCCATCTGGTGGCCCACTGCATCGGCGACGCCTCTCTGGAGCAGATGCTCAACACCATCCAGCGCGTGTCTGAGGAGCACCCCTATCCCGACCGGCGCAACGGCATCATCCACTGCCAGATCATGGACCAGAAGCAGCAGGACCGCTTCAGGGAGATGAACCTGGTGGCCTATGTCCAGCCGGTATTCATCAAGGCCGACTCCAAGGTGGTGGACGACTGCGTGGGGCCGGAGCTGGGCAAGCAGAGCTACAACTGGCGCCGGTACGAGGACCTTGGGGTCCACATGTGCGGCGGCTCGGACTGCCCGGTGGAGCCCTTCGACGTGCTGCCCAACCTGTATTACGCGGTTACCCGGAAGGACGGGCGGGACGGCACGGCCTGGTACCCCGAAAACGGCGTGACGCTGGAGGAAGCGGTGGAGATGTTTACCAGCGAAGCCGCCTACGCCTCCTACGATGAGGATAAGTACGGCACGCTGACGGTGGGCAAGTACGCCGACCTGGTGGTGCTGGACCGCAATATTTTTGAGCGTCCCCTGGAGGAACTGTTTGATACCCAGGTTATGCTGACTATGGTAGAGGGAGAGATCGTGTATCAGCGCGGCTGAGAGAGCGGCTGCGCAATGAGACAAGGAGGGATCATGTATGAAAAAGAATCATTGGGGAATTGACAGTGTGGTAGTAGGTTTGGCCCTGTTTTCCACCATGTTTGGTGCGGGCAACCTGATCTTCCCGCCCCAGATCGGCCTGTCCACCGGCACCCAGTGGGTCCTGGGCGCCATCGGCATCCTGATCACCGGCGTTATCCTGCCTGTCACCGCCTTCTGGGCGGTCAACAACGTGGGCGACGTGAGAACCCTGATGGGCCACGTCCATCCCAAGTTCTACGACTGGTTTTATGTGATCGGCTGCATCCTGGTAGGCATGGGTTCCACCCTGCCCCGCTCCGGCGCCACCACCCATGAGCTGGCCATTCAGCCCCTGTTCCCCAACGTGCCTATCTGGGTGACTATGATCGTGTTCTTCGCACTGGTGCTGTTTTTCGCCATCGACAAAAACTCCGTGGTGGATAAGCTGGGCAAGTACCTCACCCCCCTGCTGCTGATCATGCTGGCCATCGTCCTCATCAAGGGCGTGGTGTCTCCCATCGGCACGCCTCTGGAAGTTGACAACCCCAACCCCGTAACCTCCTCCATGCTGACCGGCTACCTCACCGGCGACCTGACCGTGGGCCTGATGTGTGCCAACGTCTTTATCAGCGGCCTGGTCATGAAGGGACATAAGGACGAGAAGGAGCGCAGACGCTGCGGCGTCCTGGTGGGCCTGGTCAGCGTTGCCTCCCTGGGCACCATCTATGTCATGCTCACCTACATCGGCGCCACCGGCGGCGCGTACTATGACCTGAGCACCCCCCAGACCACCCTGCTCTCCGGCCTGATCGGCCAGGCCCTGGGCGGCGTGGGCATGGCGTGCATGGGCATGGCTGTGGGCCTGGCCTGCCTGACCACCGCTGTGGGCATCGGCACCACCGGCGCCATGGTGGTCAACGAAGTGTCCAAGGGCAAGATCCCCTACCGCCTGTGGATCGTCGTGGTGTGCGTGGTGGGCGCTGTGTTCGGCTCCTTCGGCGTGCAGAGCATCATCGACTACGTCACCCCCATCTTCCTCATCATGTACCCCATCTGCATCGTCTTCACCGTGCTGGGCCTGGTTGACAGATGGATTCCCAACGACGGTGTGTATAAGGGCGGCATCATCGTCTCCGGCGTGGTAAGCGTGGGCGACGCCATCCTCAGCGTGGCGCCCAACCTCACCGGCCTGCGCAGCTTTATGAGCATCATCCCCCTGTTCGAGCAGGGCTTCTCCTGGCTGATCCCCACCATTATCGGCATGATCGTGGGCGGCATCATCTGCCGCGGCAAGCCCCGCTACTACTGCCAGCTGCCGGCTGAGACGGAAGCTGCCGGCAACTGATTTCTCATCCAGCACGCCCCGCGGCAGAGCCGGACGGCCCTGCCGCGGGGCCTTTCAAAGAGAAGGTGCGCTATGAGCCAAACCAAATCCATTTTGACCAGACCGTGGGTGGTGGGCCTGGCGGCGTCTTTCTGCTGCCTGCTCTGGGGCAGCGCGTTCCCGGCCGTGAAGATCGGCTATCAGCTGCTGGGGATCGGCGGGGAGGATTCCGCCGCCCAGATCGTCTATGCCGGTCTGCGCTTTTTTATCGCGGGAATCCTGATCGTGCTGTTCAAATGCGGGAAGGAGCGGCGGCTGGTACTGCCCGGAAAGCACGCCTGGCCCCTGATCATCAAGCTGGGCCTGGTCCAGACCGCCGTCCAGTATTTCTTCTTTTATATCGGCATGGCCCATACCTCCGGCGTGAAGGGGTCGGTCATCACCGCCTCCAACGTGTTCTGGGCCATCCTGATCTCCGCCCTGATCTTCCGCTTTGAGCGCCTGGGCGCCAAAAAGCTCCTGGGCTGCCTGTGCGGCTTTCTGGGCGTGGTGGTCATCAACCTCTCCGGCGGCTCCCTGGCCGGCGGCCTTACGCTGGAAGGGGAGGGCGCCATCTTTCTGGCGGCTGTGGCCAACGGTCTGGCGGTGTCCATGTTCAAGTCCTACTCCGCCCATGAGGACACCTTTGTCCTGTGCGGCTATCAGTTCGTCCTGGGCGGTCTGCTGCTGATCGCCGGCGGCCTGGCCGGCGGAGGCGGGATCACGACCTTTGACGGGCCGTCCCTGCTGATCCTGGGCTATATGGGCGTGCTCTCCGCGGTGGCCTATACCATCTGGAGCGTCCTGACCAAGTATAATCCGGTGGCCAGCGTGGCCATTTACGGCTTTTTGAATCCCGTGTTCGGAGTGCTCCTTTCCGCCCTCCTGCTGGGCGAACAGAACCAGGCCTTTACCATTTACGGGCTTCTGGCCCTGCTGCTGGTCTGCCTGGGTATTTTCATGGTCAACCGGTCCAACCCATAAAAAAATCCCCCGTCAGGGGGATTTTTTTTATGGGTCAGGAAAACAGCCCGGCAGGCACCGCATAGAGGGCGGCATAGTCCGGATAGAGGGCGGTGAGGGTGTCGGAAATGGCCTGATACTCCTCCCGGGTGATCTCCCGGGTCCGCTCATAGACATAGACCGTCACCCCGTCCTCCAGGGGGAAGGACTGCTCCAGCCGGCGGTAGGCGGTGCCGATGCCCGTGCCGTCCAGCACCGGCTGGGCCAGCACGGTGAGGATGTGCTGGTTGTCCGCGCCCAGGTGGGTCTGCACCGGATCGGCCACGATGAGGTAGTCGGCGGTGAGGGCATTCCAGGCGAAGCCGTCCCGCTTGTCCACCGTGCCAAAGTAGGTGATGGAGGTGGCAGGCCCGCCGGAGGCGGGAATGTTCAGGGAGCGCAGGGTATTGTCGTAGATACTGGAATTAAAGGTAAAGGAGGAGGCGAGCACGACCACCGTCTTCTGCTCCCCGGCCGACAGGCTGTCCACATACACCCGCAGGGCCACCAGCTGGGCCAGGTCGGTGCGCTGGGTGGGCACATAGGTGAAGGCGGGCAGCGGGTCGGGCACCTTGATCTCCGACGGGTGGGAGGGCTGAGGCCGGGGCAGGAAGGAGCTGCCCAGCGTGCACAGAGCCAGCGCCCAGGGCACCCACCGGACGCGCCCCCGCTCCGGCAGCAGCTCCATGCCGCCCGCCAGGGCGAAGCAGAAGGCGGGCAGGTAGAGCAGCAGGTGCTGCTGCCCGTGGGACTGGATGCGGGTAAAGAGGAACAGGCAGAGCACCGGCTGGCACAGGCACAGCAGCGCGCCGTACCGGCTTTTGGGCCGGATCAGCAGGAAGATGACGCACACCAGGGCCACCGCCAGCATGAGATAGCCGTAGTAGCGGCACAGCATCACCAGGTCGATCCACCGGCCCTGGTCGTAGGCGGAATAGGTGTCGGCGTAGTTGGCCGAGAGCACCTGGCTCACCACGAAGCTCTGGCCGAAGAACAGGCTGAATCCCACCCCGGTCACCGCCATGGTGAGGAAGGACTTCCACTGGCTCCGCCGGACCAGCAGGGCCAGGAAGGCGGCTACCCCGAAGGAGACGGTGAAGAAGAAAAAGTACCGCCGCAGCAGGAATACCAGGGTGAGCAGCGCCCCGGCCAGAATGCCCCGGGCGGCCTGGGGCCGGGATTCGTCGGTGTAGATCAGAAACGCCCAGATCCCCGCGCCGGCGGCGGCCACATCCACAAAGCCGGTGAGGGCGGTGTAGAGCAGCATGGGCGTGGCACAGCACAGCAGGATGCCGCCGTGGCGGCTTCTCCACCCCAGCACCAGCATGCCCAGCTGGGTGGGCAGCACGTACAGGTTCACCGCGGCGAACAGGAACACATACCGGTTGGTGCCCAGCAGGCGCATTACCAGGGACAGGGGGAAGGAGAGCAGGTAGTTGTACTCCTGGGTGATGACGCTCTCCGCCACCAGCCGCAGCTGCCCAAGGCCAAGGTTCTGCCCCGCCAGCATGGTGCTGGAACTCCAGTAGATGTTGGTGTCCCAGTAGTACACCTCGGCGCTGCCCGTGCAGTAGAGGGCGGTGACGATATTGACCACCAGCACCACAGCCAGAAACACGGTGCCCCGGGGCATGGGGATCTTTCCAAAGGCTTTCCCCGCCCACACCAGGGCCAGCACCACGCAGGAGAAGAACAGCCCGCTGCCCGCCGCGCACAGCAGGCGGAAGGGGGCGGAGCCGATGGCCATATCTCCTACGTTGAACAGCTTGAAGCTGGTGTCCAGCAGGGCGCCCGGCACAAAGGCGGCGGCCGCCAGCAGGGCGGTCTTCCATGTGGGGCCGAAGGGGAGAAGGAAGCGGCGGGGGACCTCCAGCCGCCGGGCGGCCAGCAGCACCGCCCCGGTCAGCACCGCCGCCAGGGCCGGGATGGCCAGGCTGGGGATGCGTCCGTACAAAAGTGCCCACAGCCGGATCAGCACCAGGCCCGATAAAACGATCCAGGCCCCTCCCCAGGCCAGGTACGGGAGGGGCCGGATGGAACCTTTATTTTGCTTCATCAGCCGGGAGGCCAGGTCATGTCCCGTCCGGCCAGGACGTGGAAGTGCAGGTGGGCCACGCTCTGCCCCGCCTGGGGCCCGCAGTTGGACACCACCCGGAAGTCGGTAATGCCCATCTCCCGGGTCACCTTGGAAATGACCTCAAAGGCGTGGGCCACCACCGCGGAGTTCTCCGCCGTGATCTCGCCGCAGGAGCCGATGTGGGCCTTGGGGATCACCAGGAAGTGAGTGGGCGCCTGGGGGTCGATGTCGTAAAAGGCATAGACCAGCTCATCCTCATAGACCTTGTTGGAGGGGATCTCACCCGCCGCGATCTTACAGAACAGACAGTCGCTCATAAGCTGCCTCCTTTGATACAGAATATGGGGCCTGAAAAATCCCCACTATTTTTATTTTATACCAAAGCCCGGCAAAGGGCAAGCCTTCCGTCGGAAAGAAAAAATAAGTAATTTCACACAAAAACCTATTGACAAACATAGGGTCTGGTAGTACAATATAGCCAGAAAGAAAGAGAAAGAGGTGTCCCCGATGTACTAAGCAGCGTCGGATCCCAGATGAGAAGAAGGACCACCCAACTCAGACAAGGAAGCCGATGAGCCGACCTTACTGAGCGTGCAGAACCCAGAGCTCGGGAGGTGAAGCCAGAGGGTAGCTTGCAAGAGGGAAGCAGAGTCCGGAAGCTCATAGGGTGAAGATAGATTCCATCTCGCGTCTCATTCTTTTCATGCCGGGCTGCGGCAGTCGGTGAAACCTGAAGCTCCAGTTTCCCACGTATTCCCAACCGATTCAATGAAGTGAAGCGCACCCAATGGAAAACCTCTGAAGTGGAATTCGCTGAAGACGGAAACCAAGTGCCAATGCGTTGTGAGAAACCGAGATCCATGGCAGTTTCAAGTGATCCGAACCAAAGCACGGTAAATCTGCAGAAAGTAAGAGGTAGCGCAAGTGATTGAACCCCAGGTCGAAAAGTAGCCCCCCGGTCACGTTGGATGGCCGGGGGGTTGTGCTATATATAGAGGGTTGTGATAAACAGCTCCCGTCCCCGCCGGGAGGCCCTGGGGGGCCTCCGGGGGGAATGGATTCCCCCCGGAAGAGGCGGCGCGCAAAGCGCCCAGCCTGCCCGCAGGCAGGCTCCGCCTCTGTCGGGGGGTTGTGCTATATATAGGGGTTTTTCCAAACTCAATGCCGCAGCGCATCCAGTCTGGACAAAAACTTTTTTCGACGGAAGATCATAAACTTGTAGGAGCTGCCGCTTTTCAGCATAAATGTGACGGTTGGGAAACAGAAAGCCCAGCCTGTTTCCAGCCGTGCGATCCCACTGTACGGGATCTCCAGATGCCGGTATTTAGGCTCTACCGTAGCTTTATCCGTCCTGTACAGCACCTTGTCGCTTTGCAGATAAATGGCGCCGCCAAGGACACCCTCATGGAAGAAACTTGCCGTAAAAGCATCTTTCATATCTGCCCTGATCCCTTGTTACAAAAGCGTCAGCCCGTTGATGTCCAGCTTGAAGGTGAGCTTCAGGTATTCCGCCGCCCGGCGGCACAGCAGCATCCGCTCCAGGAAGATCTCAAAGTAGTCCATGACCGCGCAGAACTCGGTGTTGATGGACAGGGAGAGGGTAATGGTGGCCTTGTCCGGGTCCAGGGTCAGTTCGGAGCGCTCGGCGGCGTAATTCACCCGGTCGTGGATGTCGAAGCTCTTGTGGTCCTTATTGCGCACCCGGCTGCGGCGCACGTCGGTCTTGTCGGCCAGGATGAGGGCGGCGGCCACCGGATTGACCGGGAAGGCGGTGGGGTCGTCGTGGTGGCCGATGGCGGTGATGACGGCGGCCACACCGGCAGGGGACATGCCCATCTTGTCCAGAATGCGGAAGGCCATCACCGCGCCGGTCTCGGCGTGGTCGTGGCGGTTGACCACGTTGCCGATGTCGTGCATGAAGCCTGCGATGCGGGCCAGCTCCTGCTCGTCCTTGCTGTACCCCAGCTGCTCCAGGATCTGAGCGGCCAGATGGGCGCAGCGGGTCACATGGGCGAAGCTGTGTTCGGTAAAGCCGAGGGCCGACAGGGACTGGTCAGCCTGGGTGATGTAGGTGCGGATCTCCTCAGATTGGCGCACCATGTCATAGGTGATATACACGGGAAGTCTCCCTCCTTTATTGACGGTCTGCATGTCTTATGATATCCAAGTGGGGGCCTTTTTTCAACCGGTTTTGTAAGAAAAACGGCCCTTGCCAGAAAAGAGGAAAACTGGTATAATGAAACCCTCAGCTGGAAGCTGGGGCGGGGTCCGAAGATCCCAAACGCATGACCTGTAAAGAGAGTACGATCCCGCGAAGAACGACGGGAATGATGCCAGAAGGCATACCAGGTATTGGTATGCCTTCTTTTTTTGTGAAGGAGCGGTAGGATGACGCTGAAGGAATTTTTTGAGCAGGTGCCCCGGGCGGCGGTGGCCTTCTCCGGCGGGACGGATTCGGCGCTGGTGCTGTGGGCGGCCAGGCAGTACGGCAGGCAGGTGCGTGCCTACTATGTGCACACGGCCTTCCAGCCCGCCTTTGAGCTGGCCGACGCCAGACGCCTGGCCTCAGAGCTGGACGTGCCCCTGACGGTGGTGGAGGTGGATGTGCTGGGCGTGCCTGAGGCGGCGGCCAACGGCCCCCGGCGCTGCTATTACTGCAAGCGGGCGCTGTTCACCGCCCTGTGGCAGGCGGCCCGGGCGGACGGCCACACGGTGCTGCTGGACGGCACCAACGCCTCCGACGACGCGGGGGACCGGCCGGGCATGCAGGCCCTAAAGGAGCTGGAGGTGCGCTCCCCCCTGCAGGAGTGCGGGCTGACCAAGGACCAGGTGCGGCAGCTGTCCAGGGAGGCGGGACTGTTCACCTGGGACAAGCCGGCCTACGCCTGCCTGGCCACCCGGGTGCCCACCGGCACCGCCATCACCAGGGAGGCGCTGGAACGGGTAGAGCGGGGGGAGGACGCCCTGTTCCGGCTGGGCTTCACCGATTTCCGGGTGCGGCTGCTGGGCGACGCCGCCCGCATCCAGGTTCCGGCGGAGCAGATGGAGCGGGCCGCGGCCCTGCATCAGGAGATCACCCAGGCCCTGGGGGCGGACTTTTCCGCCGTCCTGCTGGACCTGGCGGGGAGGTAAGGGAATGGACAACAAGCATGAGATACTGGAGCTGCTGCGGGCGGTGCAGGCGGGGAAGACCACCCCGGAGAACGCCCTGCTGGAGCTGAAGCAGAAGCCCTTTGAGGATCTTGGCTACGCCAAGGTGGATTTCCACCGCTCGGTGCGCCAGGGGGCGGCGGAGGTGATCTACGGCGCAGGCAAGACGGCGGAGCAGATCGCCGGCATTGCCGCCGCCATGGGGGAGCGGGGCTGCCGGAACATCCTCATCACCCGCATGGGGCAGGAGGCCGCCGATGCGGTGGCCCAGTCGGTGCCCCTGGACTACCGGCCCATCCCCAAACTGGGCGTGGCCTTCCCCGGGGAGCGGACGGCGCTGGGCCACATCGTGGTGGCTACCGGCGGCACCAGCGACATGCCGGTGGCGGAGGAGGCCGCCCTTACCGCCGAGATCATGGGAAATAAAGTGACCCGGCTGTACGACGTGGGGGTGGCGGGCCTGCACCGGCTGCTGTCCAATCTGGAGCCCCTTATGAGCGCCCGGTGCGTCATCGCCGTGGCGGGCATGGAGGGGGCCCTGGCCTCTGTTATCGGCGGCCTGGTGGACTGCCCGGTGGTGGCGGTGCCCACCAGCGTGGGCTACGGCGCCAGCTTCGGCGGCCTGTCCGCCCTGCTGGCTATGCTCAATTCCTGCGCCTCCGGGTGCAGCGTGGTAAACATCGACAACGGCTTCGGGGCCGGGTATCTGGCCAGTATGATCAATCAGATGGAGGGTCTGCAATGAAAACGCTTTATATCGAATGTCACATGGGTGCGGCAGGGGACATGCTCATGTCCGCCCTGTATGAGCTGCTGGAGGACAAGGAGAATTTCCTGAGCACCATGAACGGCCTGGGCCTGCCCGGCGTCCGGCTGGAGGCGGTGCAGGGGGCTTCCGGCGGGATCGCCGGTACCCACATGAAGGTCACCGTCCACGGCCAGGAGGAGCTGGAGCACGACCACGACCATCCTCATCACGATCATGACCACGACCACGACCATCCTCATCACGATCATGACCACGACCATGAGCATCCTCATCACGATCACGACCACGATCATGACCACGAACACCATCACCACCACCACGCCACCCCCGGCCACATTGCGGAGATCATTGACGGCCTGGATCTGCCGGAGGAAGTAAAGGCCAACGCCCGGGGGGTGTACGACGCCATTGCCCGGGCCGAGGCCAAGGCCCACGGCTGCCCGGTGGGTGACGTCCACTACCATGAGGTGGGCGCCCTGGACGCGGTGGCCGACGTCACCGGCGTTTGCTACGCCATCTACCTGCTCAAGCCCGACCGGGTGGTGGTCTCCCCCGTCCATGTGGGCAGCGGCACCGTGAAGTGTGCCCACGGCGTCATGCCGGTGCCCGCGCCGGCCACCGCCAATCTCCTTGCCGGTGTGCCGGTGTACGGCGGCGAGGTGATGGGGGAGCTGTGCACCCCCACCGGCGCGGCTCTGCTCACCCATTTTGCCCAGTCCTTCGGACCCATGCCCGCCATGACGGTGGACAAGGTAGGCCGCGGCGCGGGTACCACGGTCTTTGCCGGCCGGGCCAACTGTGTCCGGGCCATCCTGGGCGAGGACGCCGGCGGCGCCAACGGGGAGATCTGTGAGCTGGTGTGCAACATCGACGACATGACCCCCGAGGCCCTGGCCTTTGCCGCCGCCCGGCTGCTGGAGCTGGGGGCGCTGGACGTGTACACCGTGCCCGGCACCATGAAGAAGGGCCGGAGCGGCCATGTGCTGACCGTGCTGTGCGAGGTGGAAAAGGAGCGGGAGCTGGCCCGGGCGGTGCTGGAGCAGACCACCACCAACGGCCTGCGGGTCCGCCGCTGCGCCAAGTATTTTCTCACCCCCGGCGCCGGTACGGCGGAGACCCGGTGGGGCACGGTGCGCCTCAAAACCGCTCAGGGCTACGGCATCCGCCATGTGACGGCCGAATATGAGTCCGCGGCGGAGCTGGCCCGGGCCAACGGCCTGCCCATCCAGACCGTGCTGGAAGACGTGCAGAAGCACCTGTAAAGAGAGAGGAGCATCCATGAAGCGCATTCTTGCCCTGACCCTTTCCGCCCTGCTGGCCCTGGGCCTGTTTACCGGCTGCGGCGGCGATCCTGCGCCCACTCCAACGACCCCGGCCGCCGACAGAGACAGCGTGGTCATCGCCATGGGCACCACCTCCGAGCCGGAGGCGGGCTTCGACCCGGCCTACGGCTGGGGCGCCGGGGAGCACGTCCATGAGCCTTTGATCCAGTCCACCCTGACGGTGACCAACACCGACCTGACCATCGGCTACGACCTGGCCACCGACGTACAGGCCAGCGAGGACGGCCTGACCTGGACGGTAAAAATCCGGGACGACGTGAAATTTACCGACGGGGAGCCCCTGAAGGCCTCCGACGTGGCCTTTACCTACAACACGGTGAAGGAAGCCAGCTCGGTGAACGACTTCACCATGCTGGACCATGCCGAGGCCGTGGACGACACCACCGTGGTCTTCCACATGGCCACGCCCTTCTCCATCTGGCCCTATACCATGGCCATCGTGGGCATCGTGCCCGAACACGCCTATGACCCCGCTACCTACGGCGCCAATCCCATCGGCTCCGGCCGGTACATCCTGAAGCAGTGGGACCGGGGACAGCAGGTGATTCTGGAGGCCAACCCGGACTACTACGGTGAGGCGCCCCAGATGAAGCAGGTGACCATCCTCTTTATGGAGGAGGACGCCGCCTTCCTGGCGGTGCAGGCCGGCCAGGTGGATCTGGCCTACACCTCCGCCACCTATTCCGACCAGAGCCCCAGCGGCTACACCCTGGCCTCCTATCAGAGCGTGGACAACCGGGGCTTCAACCTGCCGGTGATCGAGGGCACCCTCACCGGGGACGTGCTGGTGCGCCGGGCCATCAACATCGGCATCGACCGCCAGGAGATGATCGACAATGTGCTCAGCGGCTACGGTACCCCCGCCTACAGCGTGTGCGACCAGCTGCCCTGGTACAATCCGGCCTCGGAGGTGTCCTATGATCCCGAAGGTGCCGCCGCCCTGCTGGATCAGGCGGGCTGGGTCATGGGAGCCGACGGCGTCCGGGAGAAGGACGGAGTCAAGGCGGAGCTGAATCTGCTCTATCCCACCAGCGACCCGGTGCGGCAGGCCCTGTGCGCCGACTTCGGCAACCAGCTGGGGGAGCTGGGCATTTCCTGCACCATCGAGGGCGTGGGCTGGGACACCGCCTACGACCGGGCCCAGACCGAGCCGCTGATTTGGGGTTGGGGCGCCCATACCCCCATGGAGCTGTACAACATCTATCACACCATCGGGGACACCGGCACCGCCCGGTACTCCCCCTATGCCAATTCCGCTGTGGACGCCTATATGGATGAGGCCCTGGCCTGCTCGGATCTGGAGGCGTCCTACGAGCTGTGGCAGAAGGCCCAGTGGGACGACCAGACCGGCGTCACCCAGGACGGAGACATCCCCTGGGTGTGGCTGGTGAATGTGGATCACCTGTACTGGGTGCGGGAGGGCCTCCAGGTGGCCGAGCAGAAGATCCACCCCCACGGCCACGGCTGGTCCATCGTCAACAATGTGGATCAGTGGAGCTGGAACTGATATTCCACCGGAAAGAAGGAATCTTCTTGAAACACCGCCTGATCTTCACAGGCAAAAAGCTCATCCGCATGGCCCTGCTGCTGCTGGGCGTCAGTCTGGCGGCCTTCCTGCTCATGTCCGCCTCGCCCCTTGATCCCCTGCAGACCAATGTGGGTCAGGCGGCGCTGGGCACCATGAGCCAGGAGCAGATCGCCAAGCTGGAGGAATACTGGGGGGTCAACGACCCGCCGCTTCAGCGCTATCTGGGCTGGCTGGGTGACTTTGTGCGGGGGGATATGGGCACCTCCCTGCTCTACCGTCAGCCGGTGAGCCAGGTCATTGGCCAGCGCCTGCAAAATTCCCTGTGGCTGATGGCCTTTGCCTGGGTGTTTTCCGGGCTGCTGGGCCTCACCCTGGGCATACTGGCCGGGGCCAGCCGGGAGAGCTGGGGCGACAAGCTCATCCGCGGCTGGTGCCTGCTCATCTCCAGCACCCCCACCTTCTGGCTGGCGCTGGTGCTGCTCATCGTATTCGCCGTGTGGCTGGGGGTGCTGCCCAGCGGCCTGTCGGTGCCCATCGGCGTGGATGCCGCCAGCGTCACGCTGGGGGACCGGCTTTACCACGCCATCCTGCCCGCCCTCACCCTCAGCATCACCGGGGTGGCCAATATCGCCCTCCACACCCGGGAGAAGATGATCGACATTCTGGAATCCGACTACGTCCTGTTCGCCCGGGCCAGAGGGGAGTCCAAAACCTCCATCATCCTCCGCCACGGCCTGCGCAATGTGGCCCTTCCCGCCATCACCCTGCAATTTGCCTCCATCAGTGAGATTTTCGGCGGCTCGGTGCTGGTGGAGCAGGTGTTTTCCTATCCCGGCCTGGGCCAGACCGCCGTCAATGCGGGCCTGGGCAGCGACCTGCCCCTGCTGCTGGGCATCACGGTGGTGAGCGCCGCCATCGTCTTCGGCGGCAACCTCATTGCCGACCTGCTCTACGGCGTGGTGGACCCCAAGATCAGAAGGGGGGCGGCCAGGGCATGAAATCCTTCAACCGCAGGCAGCGGGCCCTGGCTCTGCTGCTCTTTGCCCTCATTCTGCTGTGCGCCGTGACGGCGGCGGGCATCGTCCTGTCCGACCAGGCCATGGTCACCGACTTTTCCCGCAAAAACCTGGCCCCCTGTACCCAGTTCCTGTTCGGCACCGACTGGATGGGGCGGGATATGTTCTCCCGGACGCTGACCGGCCTCTCCCTCAGCATCCGGATCGGCCTGCTCACCGCCGCCGTCAGCGCCGTCATCGCCCTGCTGCTGGGCTCGGCTTCCGCCCTGCTGGGCGGCTGGGCGGACAGCGTCATCTCCTGGCTCATCGACCTGGTGATGGGGATTCCCCACATCCTGCTGGTCATGCTCATCTCTCTGGCCTTCGGTAAGGGCTTTACCGGTGTGGTGGCGGGGGTGGCCCTCAGCCACTGGACCTCTCTGGCCCGGGTGGTGCGCAGCGAGGTGCTCCAGATCAAGGGCGCGCCCTATGTGCTGGCGGCGGGCAAGCTGGGCCTGTCCCGGGGCGCCATCCTCCGCCGCCACATGATCCCACACCTGCTGCCCCAGTTCCTCACCGGCCTGGTGCTCCTGTTCCCCCACGCCATCCTCCACGAGGCCAGCGTCACCTTCCTGGGCTTCGGCCTGCCGCCGGAGCAGCCCGCCATCGGTGTGATCCTGTCGGAGAGCATGAGCTACCTCACCACCGGCAAGTGGTGGCTGGCGGTGTTCCCCGGCCTGGCCCTGGTGGGCGTGGTGCTGCTGTTCGCCCTGCTGGGGGATCAGCTGCGCCGCCTGCTGGACCCGGCCAGCGTCCACGAATAGGAGGGATGGAAATGGAACCTGTTTTGGAAGTGAAGGACCTGTCCATCTCCTTCACCCAGTATCAGGGCGGCACCCGGCGCCGGGAGCTGCCGGTGATCCGGAACCTGTCCCTCACCGTGGAGGCGGGCCAGGTGGCGGCGGTGGTGGGCTCCAGTGGCTCGGGCAAGAGCCTGCTGGCCCACGGCATCCTGGGCATCCTGCCCTACAACAGCCATATGGAGGGGGAGCTGCGCTACAAGGGCCAGCCCCTTACTCCCAAACGCTCGGAAGCACTCCGGGGGCGTGAGATCGTGCTGGTGCCCCAGGGGGTGACCTACCTGGACCCGCTGATGAAGGTGGGTCCCCAGCTCCGGGGCGGCCGCCGGGACGCCCAGGCCAAGGCCCGCAGCCGGGCGGTGCTGGAGCGGTACGGCCTGGGCGCCGAGACGGAGGAGCTTTATCCCTTTGAGCTGTCCGGCGGCATGGCCCGCCGGGTCCTCATCGCCACCGCCGCCGCCCAGTCCCCCGGCCTGCTCATCGCCGACGAGCCCACCCCCGGCCTGGACGCCCGGGCGGCGGGGCGCATCCTGGGCCATTTTCGGGAGATCGCCGACCAGGGGGCGGGGGTGCTCCTCATCACCCACGACCTGGAGCTGGCCCTCACCATCGCCGACAAGGTGGCGGTATTCTACGCCGGTGAGACGGTGGAGGAGGCCAACGCCTCCGACTTCTCCGCCGGGCGGCTGCGCCACCCCTACACCAACGCCCTGTGGAACGCCCTGCCGCAGAACGGCTTTACCCCCATCCCGGGGGCCCAGCCCTGGCCGGGGGAGGAGGGGAGCGGCTGTCCCTTCGCGCCCCGGTGTCCGCGCCGGACAGAGGCCTGCGTCGGTGAGATCCCGGTGCGGAGCGTGAACGGCGGCCGTGTCCGCTGCCTGTACCCGGAAGGAGGGGAGAGGCCATGAGCCTGGAAGGAAGAAACCTGACCTTCGGCTACCGCAAGAAGGGCAGGGTGCTGGATCAGATCTCCCTCACCCTGGAGCCCGGTGAGCGGTTGGGCCTGGCCGGGCCCAGCGGCCGGGGAAAGACAACTTTATGTAAACTGCTGGCCGGATACGAGCGGCCGGGCGGGGGCGAGGTCCTGCTGGACGGCAGGCCGCTGGACGCATACCGTGGCCTGTGCCCGGTGCAGATGATCTGGCAGCACCCGGAGACAGCGGTGGACCCCCTGCTGAAGCTGAAGGATTCGGTGTCCGAGGCCGGGCCGGTGGGGGAGGAGCTGCTGGAGGCCCTTCACATCCAGCCCGGCTGGCTGGAACGCTACCCCGCCGAGCTCTCCGGCGGAGAGTTGCAGCGCTTCTGCATCGCCCGGGCCCTGGCTCCCGGGGTAAAGTACCTGCTGTGCGACGAGATCACCGCCATGCTGGACCCCATCACCCAGGCCCAGATCTGGAACGTGCTGCTGGCCCAGGCGGAGGAGCGGCAGCTGGGCTTGCTCATTGTCAGCCACGATTCCGCCCTCCTGGAGCGGCTGTGTACCCGCATCCAGCGCCTGTAAGGACTTGACACGGATTCTGTTTTTTCATATAATTGATATACAAACTATTTGTATATCAATTATATGGAGGAAACCATGGATCAAAGCTTTCACTATCTGCTCATGGCGGCCCAGGGGATGTTCCAGCGGGCGGTCATGGCGGAGCTGAGCCAGGCGGGGCTGACGGCGGGCCAGCCCAAGGTACTGGATTATCTGGGGCTCCACGACGGGAGCATGCAGAAGCACATCGCGGCGGGATGCCAGATCGACCCGGCCACCCTCACCGGCCTGCTGAGCCGGATGGAGGAGAAGGGGCTCATTGAGCGCCGCAGCCGGGACGGCGACCGCCGCTCTCTCTATGTCTACCTGACGGCGGAGGGCTGGGAGAAGCAGAAGCTGGTCCGCTCCGTGCTGGAACGGATGGAGACACAGCTGCTGGACAGCCTGGGGGAGGACCGGAGCGCCGCTCTGGTGGAGGGGCTGACCCAGGTCTGCCTCACCCTGGCGGAAGACAGGGAGGCCCTGCAATGAGCAAAGCTGAACTGATCCGCCGGTATGCCTTTTTCATCGTGGGGCTCTTTGTCAACTCTTTGGGTATTGCCCTCATCACCAAGGGGGACCTGGGTACGTCGCCCATCTCCAGCATCCCCTATACCCTGAGTATCGGCTTCACCCCTTCCCTGGGTATGTTTACCCTGTATTTCAGCCTGCTGCTCATCGTGCTCCAGCTGGCCATCCTCCGCAGGAAATTTCCCAAGGAGTTTTGGCTTCAGATCCCGGTGTCCCTGGGCTTTTCCTGGTTCATCGACCTGTCCATGGCCCTGCTGGGCTTTCTCCATCCTGAGAGCTATCCGGCCAAGGCGGTGTTCCTGCTGCTGGGCTGCCTGGTGCTGGGCTTCGGCGTGTTTATGGAAATGGCGGCAATGTGGTGATGCTGCCCGGCGAGTGCACCGTCAAGGCCATCTCCACCACCTGGAACACCGACTTCGGCAAGACCAAGGTGGCGGTAGACGTGACTATGGCGGCCACGGCGGCGGTGCTGGGCCTGATCCTCTACCACGCCCTCACCGATGTGCGGGAGGGGACCTTTGTCTCCGCCCTGCTGGTGGGCGCCATTGCCCGTACCTTCAACAAGCAGATAGGTCCCTGGATTCAGGCCCGGCTGAGCGTCCCCGCAGGTGTTGACATCCCGGAGCAGACACGGTAAAATATGAGCCACGCCCGACCCTTTCGGGGTCGGGCGTGGCTTTTCTGGAAGATTAGTTAAAACTAACCATAAAAGTACAAATAAAGCAACAGAGGTGAAACCATATGAAATTTGACCTGGGCATCCTCGCGGGTCTGCTGATCCCCTTTTTAGGTACCAGCCTGGGCGCGGCCTGCGTGCTTTTGCTGCGGGGCGAGCTGCGGCGGAATGTGCAGCGGGGGCTGACCGGCTTTGCCGCCGGCGTGATGACGGCGGCTTCTATCTGGAGCCTGCTGATCCCCGCCATTGACCAGTCGGCCCACCTGGGCCGGTGGGCCTTTCTGCCCGCCGCGGGCGGCTTCTGGATCGGGGTGCTGTTCCTGCTGCTGCTGGACCATGTCATACCCCACCTGCACCAGGGCAGCGGGGAGGCGGAAGGCCCCCGGAGCCGCCTGGCCCGTACCACCATGCTGGTGCTGGCGGTGACCATCCACAACATTCCGGAAGGCATGGCGGTGGGCGTGGTGTTTGCCGGCTGGCTGTCCGGAAACACCGCCATCACCCTGGGCGGCGCGCTGGTGCTGGCCATCGGCATTGCCATCCAGAACTTCCCGGAGGGGGCCATCATCTCCCTGCCCCTGCGCTCGGAGGGGATGAGCCGGGGAAAGGCCATGCTGTGGGGGGTGCTCTCCGGTGCGGTGGAGCCTGTGGCCGCGGGGCTGACCCTTTGGGGGGCCAGCCTGCTGGTGCCGGTGCTGCCGGTGCTGCTCAGCTTCGCCGCGGGCGCCATGCTCTACGTGGTGGTGGAGGAGCTGATCCCCGAAATGTCCGAGGCGCCCCACTCCAATGTGGGCGTGCTGGCCTTTTCCCTGGGCTTTACGGTAATGATGGCCCTGGATTCGGCCCTGGGCTGACCGCTCCGTCCCCTACGGTGCGTACATCCACCGCCAGGCCGTTGACCTCCATGCCGTCATCCACCGGCAGGAGCAGGTAGGTGCGCCCGTCGATCTTCCGGGTCTCCAGCAGATAGCTGTAGTCGGGGTGGATGACCAGCGAGGCGTGCTCTGTCTTGATCTCGAAGCGGCCGCTGTTGATGAGGTTGCCAGGGTTGAGGGGGGCGTCCTCCCCGAACTGGGCGGCGCAGCTGCGGTGGAAGGTCTTTACCTTGTCGGCCTCCACGCCGCAGTCCAGCAGGATGGCATCCACCTCCTTGGGGGAGATCTCCGGCGGCTCGGGGTCCCGGCTCTCCTTGTGGAGGATGAGCCTGTCCCGCAGCTGCTGGTGGACGGCCCGCACCACGTCCATGGAGCAGTCCCCCTCCAGGGACTCCGCCAGGGCGGTGTGGAAGGTGGCCTTCTGCTCGTCGGCAGACATGGGGGGCTCGGTGCGGAACAGGGCGTCGATGAACTCCTGATGGATCAGGTCGGTCTGCTTGGTGTAGTACAGGGCGTTGTAGATGTTGGCCGCGCGCTGGTCGAAGGCGGGGAACAGGAAGCCCAGCTCCGGCGGAGCCACCACCTGACCGGCGGAGCGGCTGTGGAACTCATTTTCACCCGGGAAATAGCCCAGCTCCGCCTTGCTGTCCTTCACCGGGCAGATGGCGCAGAGAATGTAGGAATAGACCTGATCGGAGGCGTCGGCCTGATCCTCGCCGTCCTTCCCCCGGTAGGGCACGTCGTAGGTGTCGTGGGCCAGCAGAATGAGGTAATTCCGGTCGTCCATGTCCAGGGACTGGATCACCGTGTCGTAGAAGCGCTGGCGCAGGCTCTCGTCCTTCAGCCCAGTCTGCCGCAGCTGGGAGAGAAGCCGGTGCTCCTCGCTGTCGGCCACCTGCCGGGTGGTGAAGACGATGTCGATGAGGTTCTTTTGCAGCTGCCCGGTGAGGGTGCGCCGCAGGAGGGTCAGGTATTTCTCCGCCTCGTCCTGGGGCATGATCCCCAGGGAGCTGTCCAGGTAGGAGATGACCTGCTTGTTGGAGTTAACATAACATCCGTAGATCTTGCTGATGGCATTGCGCTCCGGCTTCAGCCGGCGGCGCAGCTCGCCGATTTCTCGTTGGTTCATGGGGTTCCTCGCTTTTTATGGAATGGGATTTGGGGCTTACTCCTTGTGATCCTCCACGATCTCGCCGCTGCGGAAGGCGCAGAGCAGGTCCATCAGATCGTCGATCTGCTCCTGGAGCTGGCGGCCTACGTCGGTGCCGGCGATCTTCATGCGGGATTCCAGCCGCTCGAACACCACGGAGGTGGAGGCGATATCCTGATTCTCCCGGATGGCGTTGGCCCGGCCCACGAAGGGCTCATGGGAGACCAGCCGGAAGCAGGCGGAGTTGTAGATGAGGGTGTAGCCGGCGATGCCGGTGGTCTTCTGGTAGGCCTTGCAGAACCCGCCGTCGATGACCAGCAGCTTGCCGCCCGCCTTCATGGGGCTCTCGCCCTTCTTGGATTTGACCGGGATGTGGCCGTTGATGATGTGACAGTGGGGACCCTCCAGGCCGAACTCCTTCAGCAGGGCGTCGCACACCGCCGGGTCGTTGTAGAACTGGTAGTAGGGGTTCTTGGGCTCGGTCCAGGTGGACTCGTCCAGGATGAGCCGCCGCTCGAAGGTGGTCATCCGGTCCCGGCCGAAGATGGGGCTGTTCCGGCCCGCCCACAGGAACCAGAGGAAGTCCATGCCGAACTCCCGCTCCTCCGTGCCGGGCTTGTTGTAGTAGGCCCGGCGGGCGGTCTGGTCGGCATAGTCCAGGAAGGCCTTGCCGGAGAGAGTCTTTCCGCCGATGGAGAAGGAGAGCAGGCTGCCGTCCTCCGCCATGGGGATGCAGCCGTGGAACAGCAGGTTGCCGTTGTAGACCTTGTACAGGCTGCCCTTGGAGTAGAGGAAGCGGACGTGGCGCTGGAGCTTCTCGCTGTGGAGGAAGGAGGCGGTAAGCTGGTTGATCAGGGTGCTCTCGTCATCGGTCAGCGTGTAGGGGTCCTTGGGGTCCACGGTGGGGAAGTCGGTGTCCTCCAGGTGGTAGGTCGTCTCCCCGATGGTGATGCACTTGTTCTCGTAGTCGATCTTGTCCAGCAGCAGCCGGTCGGACATGTTGAAGCAGGGGTTGCGCAGGATCTTCTGCCCCTCCAGCTTAAAGAGGATCACGGTGATGGCCTTGTGCATCCGGGCGGCCAGCAGCTTGTCCTTTTCGGTGTAGTGGGCGGCATCCTCATTGCTGAGTTTGACCTCAAAGCGGTGGATGTCGCAGTCCTTGTACACCTCGTTGGCAAAGACCGACAGGGGGCGCAGGGAGATGCCGTAGCCGGTCTCGATCACCTCCAGGTTGTTGTACCGCAGGGAGTTGGCCAGGACCGTGGCCACCAGGGTGCGGGAGCCGGAGGCGGCGCCCATCCACAGCACGTCGTGGTTGCCCCACTGGATATCCACGCTGTGGTAGTCCATCAGGGAATCCAGAATGATATCCGCCCGGGGTCCCCGGTCGAAGATATCGCCCACCAGGTGGAGGTGATCCACCGCCAGGCGCTTGATGAGCTCGCACAGCTCCACCAGGAAGTCGGCGGCCCGGTCGATGTCAATGATGGTGGAGATGATGTTCTCGTAATAATCCCGCTTGTCGCTGTCCTCATAGTGGGTGTGGATCATTTCATCAATGATGTAGGCGTATTCCGGCGGCATGGCCTTGCGCACCTTGGACCGGGTGTACTTGGAGCTGACCAGGCGGCAGACCTCAATGAGCCGGTGGAAGGTGATGCGGTACCACTCCCGCATATCGGTGGTCTCCCGCTCGATCTCCTCCAGCTTCTCCTGGGGGTAGTAGATCAGAGTGGCCAGCTGATCCAGGTCGGCCTTGGAGACCGTGGTGGCGAACAGATCGTCCAGCTTTTCCCGCACGACCCCGGAGGCGGAGTTGAGGATATGTAAAAAGGCCTCATACTCCCCGTGGACATCGGAGATGAAGTGCTCCGTGCCCTTGGGCAGGTTGCGGATGGCGTGGAGGTTGATGATCTCGGTGCTGGCGGCCTGTACGTTGGGGTACTGCCTGGCCAGCATTTTCAGATAATGCAGGTTTTCCGGACGGTAGGCTTTTGTGGGCTGCATGGCTGGGACCTCCTTTTTTTCCTGTGCGCTTTCCCTCATTATCCCACGTTCCGTTCCCGCATGCAAGGGGAAAAGGGAGAGGGGTTGACAAGCGGTGGGAAGGGTCTATAATTGACATGTCAATGGTTGACATGTCAAAGGAGGATGAGGGTATGGAGCGTACCTTCCATATGCTGCTCTACCGGGCCTTCCACGCCCAGCGCAACGCCCTGCGGCCCCACCTGGGGGAGCTGGGCCTGGGCGCCGGCCAGCCCAAGATCCTGGGCTATCTGATCCAAAACGGTTCCAGCCGGCAGCGGCAGCTGGCGGAATACTGCGAGGTGGACCCGGCGGCCATTTCCCGGATGCTGGACTCCATGCAGAAGGGCGGCTTTGTGCTCCGCCAGGGGGACGAGCAGAACCGCCGCTGCGAGCAGATCGTGGTGACCGAGCGGGGCCGGGAGGCCTATGGGGCCTGGCAGGGCTTCTGCCGGGAGATGGAGGAGCAGATGCTCACCGGCTTTTCCGACCAGGAGCGGGCGCAGTTTGCCGATTACCTGAGCCGGGCGTACCGCAACCTGAAAGAGGGAGGGGAGTCCGGAGCATGAAGGATCTGAGGTGTCTGTTCCGCTATCTGGGCCCCTACCGGCAGGACCTGTTCATGGGCGGACTGCTGGTTTTGATCGAGACGGTCTTTGAGCTGGTGATCCCGGTGTTTATGGCCGATCTGATCGACGTGGGCGTGGCCAACGGCGACGTTTCCTATATCATCTACAAAGGTGTGCAGATGGCGGTTTGCGCGGGTCTGGCCCTGATCACCGGCCTGCTGTACGCCCGCTTTGCCGCCCGGGCCGCCTATGGCTGGGGCGCCCGGGTGCGGGAGGCGGAGTTTGAGAAGATCCAGGACTACGCCTTTTCCAATCTGGACCGATTCGAGACCTCCTCGCTGGTCACCCGCATGACCACCGACGTGACCGTGCTGCAGAACGCCGTCAACGGCGGGCTGCGGCCCCTGGTGCGCAGCCCGGTGATGCTGGACATGGGCCTGGGCCTGTCCTTCCGGATGAATCCCCGGCTGGCCCTGGTGTTTGTGGTGTGCGCGCCGGTGCTGGCGGTGATCCTGTTCGCGGTGGTGGGGAAGGTGGCCCCCATGTACAGCCGCCTTCAGAAGGCCATGGACGGCCTGAACAACGTGGTGCAGGAGAACCTGACCGCCATCCGGGCGGTGAAGGCCTTCGTCCGGGGCGAGTACGAGGAGGAGAAGTTCCGGGACGTCAACGGGGAGCTGCTGTCCACCAGCGAGCGCACCTTCCACTTCGCGGTGCTCAACCTCCCCGCCTTCCAGCTGGTGATGTACACCAGTATAGTGCTCATTTTCTGGTTTGGCGGCCGGATGATTTTGGGCGGGGAGCTGCTGGTGGGAGAGCTGACCGGCTTTCTCAGCTATGTGCTCCAGGTGATGAACTCCCTGATGATGATTTCCAACGTGTTCCTGCTGCTGACCCGCTCCCTGGCCAGCGCCCACCGCATTGTGGAGGTGCTGGATGAGACGCCTGCCCTCACATCCCCGGCGGAGCCGGTGACCGAGGTGGCCGACGGCAGCGTGGATTTTGACGGCGTGTCCTTCAAATACCATGAAAAGGCCAGACAGTACGCCCTGGCGGATGTGGACCTGCACATCAGGGCCGGTCAGACCGTAGGCATCCTGGGCGGCACCGGCTCGGCCAAGACCACCCTGGTGCAGCTCATTCCCCGCCTGTACGACGCCACCGAGGGCGCGGTGAAGGTGGGCGGCGTGGACGTGCGGGACTACGACTTGACCGTCCTGCGGGACGCGGTGTCCATCGTGCTCCAGAAAAACGAGCTCTTTTCCGGCACGGTCCGGGAGAATCTCCAGTGGGGCGCCCCGGAGGCCGGCGACGAGGAGATCTGGGCCGCCTGCCGGGCGGCCTGCGCCGACGAATTCCTGGAGCGGATGCCCAAGGGCCTGGACACCGACTTGGGCCAGGGGGGCGTCAACGTCTCCGGCGGGCAGAAGCAGCGGCTGTGCATTGCCCGCGCACTGCTGAAAAAGCCCAAAATCCTGATTTTTGACGACTCCACCTCCGCGGTGGACACCGCCACCGAGGGCAAGATCCGCACCGCGCTGGCGGAGCTTACCGGCGTGACCAAGATCATCATTGCCCAGCGGATCACCTCAGTGATGAATACCGACCTCATTGTTATCCTGGAAGATGGCAAAATTCATGCCACCGGCACCCACGACCAGCTGCTGGCCTCCGATCCCATCTACCAGGAGATCTACGCATCCCAGATGAAAGGAGGGGAGGAGCATGGCAGCCAGACAGCTCAGCGCCAAGAAGCCTAAGCACCTGCGCTACACCCTGCGCACCTTCCTGTCCTACCTGGGACGGCACAAATTCCTGCTGCTGGTGGTGGCGGTGCTGGTCAGTCTCAGCGCCATAGCCAATCTGCTGGGCACCTATATGATCCGCCCGGTGGTAAACAGCCTGGCCGCCGGGGACTGGAGCGACCTGGTGTTCGGCGTGGCCCTCACGGCGGGGATCTACATTGTGGGCGTCCTCTCCGCCTACGGCTACACCCAGACCATGGTGAAGGCGGCCCAGAAGGTGCTCTACGACATTCGCCGGGACCTGTTCGCCCACCTTCAGACCCTGCCCCTTCAGTTCTTTGACACCCACCGGCACGGCGAGGTGATGAGCTACTTCACCAACGACGTGGACACCATCTCCGACGCCCTGAACAACAGCTTCGCCATGATGATCCAGAGCTTTATCCAGGTGGTGGGCACCATGACGCTGCTGTTCATTTTGAACTGGCGGCTCACCCTGGTCATGCTGGCCTGCTATGTGGTCATGTTCCTCTACATCCGCTTCAGCGGAAAGCGGAGCAAGGCCTACTACAACAAGCAGCAGGCCTGCCTGGGCGAGCTGGACGGCTACATTGAGGAGATGATGGGCGGCCAGAAGGTGGTAAAGGTCTTCAACCATGAGGGGGAGGCCCTGCGCGCCTTCCGGGAGAAGAACGAGGCGCTGCGCAGGGCGGGCACCGGCGCCCAGAGCTATGCCGCCACCATGATCCCCGCTGTGGTCAGCCTGTCCTATATCAACTATGCCGTGGTAGCCGTCCTGGGCGGCATCATGGCCATGAAGGGCATGACCGATGTGGGCAGCCTGGCCAGCTACCTGGTGTTTGTCCGCCAGTCCACCGTGCCCATCAACCAGTTCACCCAGCAGAGCAACTTCATGCTGGCCGCTCTGGCTGGCGCCGAGCGGGTCTTTGAGGTGCTGGACCGGCCCGCCGAGACAGACGAGGGCCAGGTGGACCTGGTGGAGGAGAAAGCGGGCGGCTGGGCCTGGCAGAAGCCCGACGGCAGCCGGACCCCGCTGCGGGGTGATGTGCGGTTTGAGCACGTCAGCTTCGGCTATGAGGACGACCATCCCATTCTGAAGGATATCAGCCTCTTTGCAAAGCCCGGCCAGAAGATCGCCTTCGTCGGTTCCACCGGCGCGGGCAAGACCACCATCACCAACCTGATCAACCGCTTCTACGACATCCAGGCCGGCTCGCTGACCTATGACGGCATTGATGTAAAGGACATCAAAAAGAGTGCCCTGCGGCACAGCCTGGGCATGGTGCTCCAGGACACCCATCTCTTTACCGGCACCATTGCCGACAACATCCGCTTCGGCAAGCTGGATGCCACCATGGAGGAGGTGGAGCAGGCGGCCCGCATCGCCAACGCCCACTCCTTCATCACCCGTCTGCCCCAGGGCTACGACACCATGGTGACGGCGGACGGCGCCAACCTGTCCCAGGGCCAGCGCCAGCTGCTGGCCATCGCCCGGGCGGCCGTGGCCGACCCGCCGGTGCTCATTTTGGACGAGGCCACCTCCTCCATCGACACCCGCACCGAGGCCCTGATCGAAAAGGGCATGGACCAGCTGATGGAGGGCCGGACAGTGTTTGTCATCGCCCACCGGCTGTCCACCGTCTGCAACGCCGACGCCATCCTGGTGCTGGAGCACGGCCAGGTGGTGGAGCGGGGCAGCCACGACGACCTGCTGGCCCAAAAGGGCGAATACTACCAGCTCTATCACGGCATGTTCGAGCTGAGCTGAAAAGCCATGAAAAAGGCAGCCCGTCAGGGCTGCCTTTTTTGCAAAGTAATTCTAATTAAGAAATAGTGGTATGGTTAAATAAAAGAAAATTGAATATATAAAAAAGGTCAGTTGGGCGGTAAAATACGGGTAAGATTTCACGGAAGCAGGGAGGCGTTCACATGAATGACCAACTGAAGCTGCACCAACTGATCCTGGCCGCTCTGTTCGCGGCCGCTATCGCGGTGATGACCGCCTATTTACTCCATATCCCCATCCCCACCGGAGGATATATCCATTTGGGGGACACGCTGATCTATCTGGCCGCATGTCTTCTGCCTACGCCGTACGCTGTGATGGCCGCTGCGATAGGCGGAGGTCTGGCGGATCTCCTGACTGCGCCGCTTTGGGTCGTGCCTACGGTGCTGATCAAGGCTATGGTCGCGCTTTTGTTTACCGGGAAAGGGGAGAAGATCCTGATGCCCAGGAACATTGGCGCCGTGTTCGGGGCGGCGGTCCTGTCTCCGGCGGCATACGGTCTGGCGGCCTGCCTGCTGCTGGGCAACGGAAATGCCTTTGTTCCCCAGTTTTTGGGTACCCTGGTGCAGGGGATCGGGAGCGGCGTGCTGTTTGTGGTATTGGCTTTGGCGCTGGACAGGGCGGGGATAAAAGCCCGCCTGCGCTATGGATGAGCATAAAAAGAAGAGCCGGTCGTGAATCACGACCGGCTCTTCTATATAAGCGAGGATCGCTTGGATTACTTCAGCTCCACCTTGGCGCCGACTTCCTCCAGCTTCTTCTTCAGCTCCTCGGCCTCGTCCTTGGACACGCCCTCCTTGATAGCCTTGGGAGCGGCCTCAACGGCAGCCTTGGCCTCAGCCAGGCCCAGGCCGGTGATCTCGCGGACAGCCTTGATGACCTTGATCTTCTCGGCGCCGACCTCAGCCAGCACCACGTCGAACTCGGTCTTCTCCTCAGCAGCGGGAGCAGCAGCGCCGCCAGCGGCGGGAGCGGCCATAGCAGCGGCGGAAACGCCGAACTCCTCCTCCAGAGCGTGCACGAGCTCGGAGAGCTCCAGAACAGTCAGACCCTTAACCTCTTCGATGAGGGCAGTGATTTTCTCAGAAGCCATGATAGGTAACCTCCTAAATAAATAATTGTAAAAGTCAGATGTGTCGAATTACTCGGCAGCCGCTTCCGCGGGAGCCTCGGCGGCCTCGACAGAGCCGCCCTTCTGCTCGCAGATGGCCTTGATGACGATGGCCAGGCTGGTGATGGGAGCCAGCATGGTGCCCAGGACCTGAGCCTGCAGGACCTCCTTGGAGGGCAGCTCGGCCAGAGCCATGATCTCGTCCATGGACAGGACCTTGCCGTCCATGAAGCCGGCCTTAATGACGAACTTCTCGCCGTTGAACTGCTTGGCGAACTTGTTGATCACACGCATGGGAGCGATGGGATCACCGTGAGACAGAGCCATGGAAGTGGTGCCGTTGAGCACGTCGTCCATCTCGTTCAGGCCCACGTTGTTGATAGCGAAGCGCACCAGGGTGTTCTTCACCACGGCGTAGTCCAGCTCGTTCTTGCGGCACTCGGCACGCAGAGCGGTGTCCTGAGCCACGGTGATGCCCTTGTAGTCCACGAGCACGCCGCTGGCGGCAGTCTGCAGCTTCTCGGTCAGCTCGGCAACGATGGCCTGCTTCTCGCTGAGAACCTTTGCGTTAGGCATTTGGAATTCACCTCCGTTGAATTTGAGTTCAACTTTTCCGATGCAGTCACGCAACAAAAAAGCTGTTTTCGCATTCAAAGCGCGAAAACAGCACAAAGAAACCATTCCGTTGTGGCTGCATTCTCGGCAGGACTTATGGCTTGCGCCGCCTGCTGTCTTTGAACACGCATAATAGTATATCACTTCGGACAGGCCATGTCAAGCATGACCTGTCCGAAAATGACAAGTTTTTTGTCACGCTGTGGCGGCTGCGCGACGCGCGGCTTCCCTCCGTCTCGGGCTGGTCTTGGACCGCATAGCGGCCCTGCGCTCGCCCTCGCTCCGGTCCATCCGCGCTGCTCCGCACGCCTCCGCGCTTCGTTTTACATCAGCTTAGCGCCGTTGATCTTCACGCCGGGGCCCATGGTGGAAGCACACACGCAGGAGCGAATGTACTGACCCTTGGCGGCGGAGGGCTTGGCCTTGATGATGGCGCCCATCAGAGCGTTGAAGTTCTCGGTCAGCTTCTCAGCGCCGAAGGAGACCTTGCCGATGGGGCAGTGGATGATGTTGGTCTTGTCCAGACGGTACTCAACCTTACCGGCCTTGATTTCGGTAACAGCCTTGGCCACGTCGGGAGTGACGGTGCCGGCCTTGGGGGAGGGCATCAGGCCCTTGGGGCCCAGAACCTTACCCAGACGGCCCACAACGCCCAT
>CALWXT010000008.1 GCA_944385575.1 uncultured Flavonifractor sp.
CTGTATATACTTGACATATACAGTAATAACGCAGATATACACGCCTGTCAAGTGCCCGGAAAGATTTTCTTGCAAGGGCGGGTGGGAACCGGTATCATGGAGGTATCAAAGGATCAAAATGGAGGGACCTGTCATGTACGCGCCTATCCTGGAGATCGACACCAAAAAAGTGCGGGAAAACGCCAAAAAGCTTCATATGTTTTGTGCTGAGCGAGGGGTGGAACTGACCTTCGTCACCAAGGGCTTTTCCGCCCGGCCGGAGGTGATCCGGGCGGCTATGGAAGGGGGGATCACCTCCTTTGCCGACAGCCGGATGAAAAACATCATAGCTGCCAAACGGGCCATACCGGGCCTGAAATATCTGCTCATCCGCGTACCGGCCATCCCAGAGGCGGAGGAGGTGGTGCGCTGGGCGGACTGGAGCCTGCAAAGCCAGATCGAGGTGATCCGGGCGGTGTCGGAGGCTGCCGTCCGGCAGGGCAAGATCCATCCCATTATCCTGATGATTGACGTGGGAGACCTGCGGGAGGGGGTGTTCGGCCGGGCGCAGCTGGACGAGATCGTGCCTCAGATCCTGGCCTGCCCGGGGGTAAAGCTGGTGGGGCTGGGCACCAATGTGGGGTGCTACGGCAGTGTGCTGCCCTCAGTGGACAATACGGCCATTCTGGTGGAGCTGCGGGACTACCTCAACCAGACCTACGGCTGCTCCATCTCGGTGCTGTCGGCGGGCGGCACCTGTGCCCTCAAGCTGTTGGAGGACGGGGTCATGCCCGCCGGGATCAATCAGCTGCGGGTGGGGGAGGCGGTGCTTTACGGAGAGGATACCACCGGCAGCCGTTTTTTGGCGGGCTATCATCATGATGCGTTTCTCTTCAAAGCCCAGGTGGTAGAGCTGCGCCGCAAGCCGTCGGTGCCCATTGGGGAGTTGGGCAGGGACGGCAAGGGGGACACTCCGGAGTACCCCGACCGGGGAATCCGCCTGCGGGCCATTTGCGCCGCCGGAAAGCAGGACGTGGCCTGGGCGGCCCTCACCCCTGTTCTGCCGGGAGCGGAAATGATTGGAGCCAGTTCCGACCACCTAATCGTGGATGTAGAGGACTGCGGCGGGCAGGTGAAGGTGGGGGACTGGCTGGAATTCCGGTGCGGCTACATGGCGGTGCTGGATGCCACTACCTCCGCTTATGTGGATATTGTGGTGAAATAGGGTAAAAAGGTCCCGGGCCAACGGCCCGGGACCTTTTCTTATGATATCGCGGTCAGCGGCGGACGGCAAAGAAGGTGCGTCCGTCAAACAGATTTGAAAGCTCCTTCAAATAGCCGATGACCGGCAGGTGCTGAGGACAGGCGGCTTCACACTGGCCGCAGCCAATGCAATCGCCCGCTTTGGCTGTGGCCAGGGAGAGGTTATTATAATATACGCTCTGATTGGACATGGTTGCGGGATTGCGCAGAGCGGCGTTGTACAGGGAGAGAAACTGCGGAATGGGGATATGTTTGGGGCAGCCGTGAGTGCAGTAGCCGCAGCCGGTGCAGGCTGCGGCGGTGTTGGCGTTTACCAGCTCCCCAGCCTTGAGGATCAGCGCCTCCTCCTCCTGATTCAGGGGACGGAAGGGGGAGAAGACGGACAGGTTGTCCGCGATCTGTTCCAGGGCGTTCATGCCCGAGAGCACCACGCCAACCCCCTCCTGACTGGCGGCGAACCGCAGGGCCCAGGCGGCCAGAGAGCTGCCGTTGCCCTCCCGCCGGAGCAGTTCTGCGGCGTCTTCCGGCAGGTTGATGAGGGCCCCGCCCTTGCAGGGCTCCATGACCACCACCGGCTTTTCATACTGGCGGGCCAGCTCCAGGCAGCGGCGGCTTTGGACGGAAGGTTCCTCCCAGTCGGAATAGTTGATCTGGAGCTGAAGGAAGTCGATGCCCTCTCCATACCGCTCCAGAATCTCCTCCAGCAGTTCCGGCTTGTCGTGGAAGGACATGCCGATGCTGCCGATCCGGCCCTCATCCTTCTTCTGGCGCACGAAATCAAAGCCGCCGTGCTCGCAGCATCTGCGGTATACGTTGGTGCCCATATTGTGGAGCAGATACCCGTCAAAGAAATCCACGCCGCACCGCTCCATCTGCTCCTGGAAAATCCGTTCCATATCCGCCCGGTCGGTAAAGTCCCGCAGGGGCAGCTTGCTGATAAGCTGGAAGGTGTGCCGGGGATGGCGCTCCACCAAGGCTCTGCGTACCTCCAGCTCCCCCTGATAGCCGTGATAGGTATAGGCGGTGTCAAAATAGGTGCCCCCACCGGCCAAAAATGCGTCAAAGAGCTGACAGATTTGGTCGTGATCAAAGGATGTGGGGTCCTTCGGGTCCAGCAGGGGCAGGCGCATGCAGCCAAAGCCCAGCTGCTTCCGGCAGAGCCATTCCATGGACATTCGCTCCTTTCTCTCTTCTACTTCTATTTAACACCGTATCTCCCCACCCGTCAAGCGAAAGGGTGTTATCCCGCCCCGGTCTGTCGTGATACGACCATATTTTTCCAATTCCTGGATTATAATGTCTCTGAGATACGGGCGGACAAGCCCGGGGCAAAGGAGACAGGAACCATGGCGACAAAGGAAAACTTGAAGACCAAGGCGGCCCGGCTGCGGGAGGAAGCCCGGGAGACGGGGAAGGTGGTGCTCCGGGCCCCGGCGCTGGTGCGGACGGCGGAGTGTATCATCCGGTTCCTGCTGGGGGCGCTGCTGGCGGGAGCGGAGATTTTCGGGGGCTACGCCCCCTTCGGGCTGGGGCTGGTTGGTGCCTCCGGTTCCGGGCTGGACGGGCTATGCGCCCTGCTGGGGGCCTGCTTCGGCTATCTGACCATGCAGGGCATGCCGGAAGGGCTGCGGTACACAGCGGCCTGCATCCTGGTGTTTTCGGTGGCCTTTGCCTTTTTTGACGTCAAGGCATACCGGAAGTCTTGGTTTATGCCCCTGGCCGCCGCGTCTATGGACGCCATCACCGGCTTTGTCTACCTGTCCGACCAGGGCTGGACAGCGGAGAGCCTGGTCTTTTTTGGCACGGAGCTGCTTTTGTGCGGGGCGTCGGCCTACTTCTACCGCATTGCCTTTACGCCCTGGACGGAGAAGCGGGAGGAGGAGGGGCTCACCTCACGGCAGACGGTGAGCCTGCTGATCCTGGCAGGTACCCTGCTGCTCACCCTGTCCAACCTGATGCTGCCCGGCCAGCTGTCCGCCGGACGGCTGGCAGCGGCGGTGGCGGTGATGGCTACTGCCAGCCGGGGCGGCATCGGTGTGGGAGCTACGGTGGGTGTGGCAGTGGGCCTGGGTATGGATCTGGCCGCAGGGGGTATGCCCTTCTACGCCATGGCCTACGCCCTGTCCGGTGTTATGGCCGGGGCCTTCCACCGGCAGGGACGGCTGGCGTCGGCAGTTGCCTACGTGCTCTCCAACGCCCTGGCGGTGCTGTGGAGCTGGGAGGATGGGCTGCACATTGCCCTGCTCTATGAGGTGTTTGCCGCCTCGGTTATTTTTATGCTGCTGCCCGAGCGGGCCCTGCGGCAGGTGGGTGCCCTGGTGGCCTCCCAGCCCAGACAGGACACCAGGGAGCGGGCCCGCGCCTATGTCCGCACCCGGCTGGAGGAGACCGCCGCTGCCTTCAAGGGGCTGTACGAATCCATGCGCCTGACCCTCAGGACGGGACGGCCCAACGACGGGGATACCGCCGCCGTATTCGACCGGGCGGCGGACCGGGTATGCAAACACTGTTCCCTTCAGACCGCTTGCTGGCAGCGGGACTATGTGTCCACCTTCAATGCCCTCAACGACGCTTTGCCCGCCATGCTGGACCGAGGCAGGGGGGAGGGAGGCGATTTTCCCGCCTATTTCTCCAACCGCTGCATGAAGTTCCCCGAATTTCTGGCGGCAGCCAATGAGGAGGTGGCCGCTCTGCTCTGCCGCCGCCAGTACCAGAGCCGTGTGCGGGAGAACCGGGCGGCGGTATGCCGCCAGTACGGAGAGCTGGCTCAAGTGCTGGGTGAGGCGGCGGCCGAGCTGGGTGCCGAGCTGGTGTCCGATCCCATCCGGGAGAAGCGGCTGCGTCAGTACCTCATCGCCCAGGGCGTGGAGTGCGAGGCGGCGGTCTACTATGACGAGGCGGGCCATCTGCGGCTGGAGCTGGAAGGGGCGGGATTGGCTCCCCTGCGTCAGGAGCAGAGTGTGGAAAAAATCTCCCGGCTGGTGAACTTTCCGCTCCGGGCGGTGGAGGGAGAACGGCGGGACAGGCTGGTGCTGGTGCAGAGCGAGCCGCTGATGGCGGTGGCGGGGGCTGCCTGTCAGAAGAAGGACGGCCAGATGGTGTCGGGCGACACCGGCGCCTGGTTCAAGCACGATGACGGTGCCCTCTATGTGCTGCTGTGCGACGGCATGGGCTCCGGCCGCCTGGCCCAGCGGGAGAGCACCTTGGCGGTGCGGCTGCTGGAACAGTTCCTCCGGGCCGGGGTGCGGCCGGAAAACGCCCTGCGGACGGTGAGTGCCGCTCTGGCCCTCCGGGGGGAGGAGGAGATCGGCTTTACCACGGTGGACCTGCTGCGAGTGGATCTGTTTACCGGCGAGGCGTCGGTGTATAAGTACGGCGCGGCTCCCACCTATGTGAAAAAGGGAAGCGCGGTCAGCCGGATTACCGGGGCGGCCCTGCCGGCCGGGCTGGCGGGCGGGGAGGGCGGCCTGCCCGACGTAAGCCAGCTCAAGCTGGAGGCCGGGGACTGTGTGGTGCTCATTACCGACGGTGTGACCGGCGGCGGCAGCGACCAATGGCTGCGGGACAAGGTGTCCGCCTTTGACGGAGCCAGCCCCAAGGAACTGGCTCAGACGCTGCTGGAGGAGAGTGGAGCCCAGGCCGGGGCAGCGGACGACCGCACCGTGCTGGTTATCCGGATCGCCAGACGGTAAAAACAGAAAGGGGCGCCCCCGCCGGGGGGCGCCCCTTTCTGTTGAGAGAGGAAAGGAAGAAGTCATTTGGTCAGGTAAGAGAGGGGGTCAACAGGAGCACCGTCCTTGTCCATGCTAAAGTGGAGATGGTCGGGCAGAGCGCTCTCCGCAATGGCAGTATTGCCTACGCTGCCCAGGATATCACCGGAGGACACCGTGTCTCCCGCTTCCACCGTGGGTACCGAGGCCAGGTTGGCATAGGTGGTGGTCATACCGCCGCCGTGATCCAGCACCACCGTAGTGCCCATCATCACGTCGGAGGTGACGGAGGCCACCGTGCCGGCGGCTGCGGCTCTGACCTCCGTACCGGCATTTGCGGCGATGTCCACGCCGGTATGGGCCCGCCAGTCGGCCATGGTGGGGTCATAGGCCAGCGCGTCCACGCTGTATGCGGTGAGGATGTCCCCCCGCACCGGCCACAGATAGGTGGTGGGAGCGGCGGCGGGGGTGGCCGCCGGAGTAGGTGTGGCGGCAGGGGCAGGGGTAGCTGTGGCCTTGGGCTTGGCGGTGGGTTTGGCCGTGGGCACCACGTGCTCCGCGGTGACGGCGGGGGCGGTCACCTTGGGTGTGGGGGTGACGGTGATCTGGGCCTGGCCGCCTACGGCGGCTTCCTCCTGGTCGGGTGAGAAGGAGGAGAACAGGTACCAGCCCGACAGCCCGATGGCGGCGACACAGAGGAGCAGGACGATGTAGAAGCCTTTCCCCTCTATGAAATCGCCGAAACGCTGAGTAAACGGTTTTTTCATGCTGTTTAGCACCTCCGAGCCTATTGTGGACACTCTGGCGGAGGGATATACCTGCCAGCTTGAAAATTTTTCTTGACTTTCCACCAGGGAGAAGGTGTACCACATATTTTAAGAAAACTTTAATCCTTCCTTGATAGCGCCTTATAAACAATGCTGGTATCCTATGGGAAGCAAGGTGGAAATGTGAACGAAGTGCTAAATTTGGCTGTCGGGCGTTGACAGGGCGGCGGGCCGGGCGTACAATTGTGACAACTTGTCATATGGGAGGGGCGTCCATGCCCAGCACCACCTTTTTCAATCTGCCCGAGGAGAAGCGGGAGCGACTGCTGGCCGCAGCCCGGGCGGAGTTTGCCCGGGTACCCTATGAGGAGGCATCCGTCAACCGGATGATCCAGGCGGCGGGGATTCCCCGGGGTTCCTTCTACATGTATTTTACGGATAAAGAGGATCTGTTCCGCTATCTGATGGAGAACTACGGCCGGATGCTGGAGGAGCGGCTGGGACAGCTGCTGGATCAGGCGGAGGGAGATCTGTTTGCTGCCTTTCTGGACCTGTTCGATGATATCCGGGCCCAGTGGGAGAGCGGAGCCTGCCGAGAGCTGGCGTCCATCGTCCGCCGGAACCGGCAGATGCAGCCCGGGGCCTTCCTGGATCGGAGGGGGCCTGAGGCGATCCTGGATCGCCTGCGGGACAGAGTGGCTCTGTCCCGATTGGATTTGAGGACGGACACCGATCTGTCCGATCTGTTCCGCCTGCTGGTATTCAGTACGGCGGGCTCACTGATGGCGGCGGGAGCCGCGGGAGATCCGGCCGGGGCCAGACTGCGGCTGGAGCGTACATTTGGGATCCTGCAGCGGGGCGCCTTGTCCAAGGCGGCCAGCTGTTAGAGTCATAGCAAAGAAAAGGAGAAACCAGTATGGAAGCAACCCAGACCAAGCCGGCCGCCCCGGCGGCACCTGCGGCGGAGCCGGAGAAGCAGACGCCCAAATTCAAAGCACCCAAGAAAAAGCGCAAGTGGGTCAAGCGCCTGGTGATCATTCTGGTCATCGTGGCCCTGTTGGTCTTCCTGCTCTCCCGGTGCATGGGAGCGGGTCAGCAGATCCTCAGCAGCGCCTACCTGCCCTACACGGCGCAGACCCGGGATATGACGGTTTCGGTATCCGGCACCGGTACCATTGAGCCCGTCCAGTCCTACAAGGTCACCACGCTGGTCAGCGGCGAAATTCTGGAGGCGCCCTTTGAGGAGGGACAGACTGTTCAGAAAGGCGACGTGCTGTTCCGCATTGACGCCCGGGATCTGGAGAGCAATATCCAGCAGCTCCAGCTCAATGTCCGCTCGGCCCAGCTGGCTCTGGATGACCTGCTGAAGACCCAGAGCGACAATCGGAAGGACCGCAATGTGAAGGCGGAGGACAGCGGCGTTATCACCAAGCTCTATGTGGATCAGGGGGACAGCGTCACCGTCGGTACGCCCATCGCAGACGTACTGGATCGGGACCACATGAAGCTGAAGGTGCCCTTCCACTCCGCCGACGCCAAGAACTTCTACATCGGCCAGGCGGCCACCGTCACCGTCAGCGGCACGGCAGAGACCGTCACCGGTACCGTGGATGAGATCGCCGCCACCGACGAGGTGGGTCCCGGCGGCACCCTGGTACGGCAGGTGACCATCCTGGTCAACAACCCCGGTGTGCTGTCCGAAACCAGCCAGGGTTCCGCCAGCGTGGGCGGCGCGGCCTGTGCTTCCGGTGCGGCCTTTACGTATGCGTCTTCCGCCCAGATCACTGCCAAGGCATCCGGTGACCTGGACACCCTGTCCGTCAAGGAGGGGGATCGGGTGAGCGAGGGACAGATCATCGGCGTCATTGCCGAGGCCGACCTGGACACCCAGATCGAGAATGCCCGCATTGCCCTGGAGAATGCCCAGCTCTCCCTGCAGAATGCCCAGGATAAGCTGGAGGACTATACCATCACCTCCACCATTACCGGCGAGGTCATTGAGAAGAACCTGGACGTGGGCGACAACATCAACGGCATGAGCTCCAGCGGCTCCACCGACACCTATCCGGCGGTGATCTACGACCGCTCTGAGTTGGTCTTTGACATGGCGATTGACGAGAAGGATATCGGCAAGATCCAGGTGGGCCAGAAGGTGGAGATCACCGCCGGTGCCCTGGACGACCAGAGCTTCACCGGCGTGGTGGATAAGGTGAATATCAACGGTACCACCGTCAACGGAAATACCAGCTACCCGGTGACCATCAAGGTGGACGGAGCCCCGGAGGAGCTCTACCCCGGCATGAATGTTTCCGCCAAGATCATCGTGGAGGAAGCGGGCAGCGTGCTTACCCTGCCGGTGGAGGCGGTGGAGCGGGGCGACACCGTGCTGGTAGCGCTCCCCGGCTGTCTGGATGAGAACGGCGCTATCTTCGACCTCTCCGCCACCGAGGAGCGGCAGGTCACCCTGGGCCGCAACGACGACAATTACATCGAGATCGTGGACGGCCTGGAGGAGGGGGACATCGTCCTGGCTCTCAGTCCTCAGGGTTCCAGCATCATGAGCGCAATGGGGATGGGCTAAGCCATGGAACATCTCATTGAACTCAAGAATATCTATAAGATCTACCAGATGGGCGATGAGGCCGTCCACGCTCTGGACGGGATCTCCCTGACGGTGGACGAGGGGGAGTTCGTGGCCATCGTGGGCCAGTCCGGCTCGGGCAAGTCCACCGCCATGAACATCATCGGCTGCCTGGATGTGCCCACCTCCGGTACCTACCACCTGGGCGGCGTGGACGTGTCCACCATGGATGATGACCAGCAGGCCGAGATCCGAAACAAGATGCTGGGCTTCATTTTCCAGCAGTACAATCTGATCCCCAAGCTCAACGTGCTGGAGAATGTGGAGCTCCCGCTGCTCTACGCCGGAGTGTCTGCCGGCCAGCGGCGGGAGCGGGCTATGGCAGCCCTGGAGCGGGTGGGTCTGGCGGACAAGTGCAAGAACCTGCCCAGCCAGCTCTCCGGCGGCCAGCAGCAGCGGGTATCTATTGCCCGGGCCCTGGCGGGCAATCCGTCGGTGATCCTGGCCGACGAGCCTACCGGCGCCCTGGATTCCCGCACCGGCCGCGAGGTGCTCGCCTTCCTCCAGAAGCTCAATGCCGAGGGGGACACGGTGGTACTGATCACCCACGACAACTCCATCGCTGTGAAAGCCAAGCGCATCGTCCGCCTTCAGGACGGCAGGATCATCTACGACGGGGACGCCCACGATCCCCAGGCGGTGGTCCAGCCCGAGGAAGATGAGGAGGTGGGCGTATGAAGATGGGCCAGTCCTTCCGCATGGCCATCAAAAGCCTGCTGACCAGCAAGATGCGGGCCCTGCTTACCATGCTGGGCATCATCATCGGTGTGGCGGCGGTCATCATCATTGTCTCCCTGGGTAACGGTATGCAGCAATACATGAATGCCCAGTTCGAGCAGGTGGGCGTCAATCTGATCCAGGTCATGGTCTACCCGATGGGGAGCAACCGTGAGGTCAAGCCGGATGACTTCTACAATCTGGAGAATAAATATCCCCAGTATATCGACTCGGTTTCCCCTTACCTCAGCGCCTCCGCCGCAGTGCGGCACGGCGCGGACGAGTACGAGCATACCAGTGTCTACGGCGTCAGCGAGACGCTGTACAATGCGGAAAAGAATCAGACCGTCAATGGCGAAAAGATCAAGGAAGGCCGCTTCCTCAGCTATGTGGATGTGGAGCGGGAGCAGAAGGTGTGCGTCATCGGCAACTACCTGAACCAGGACATGTTCCAGGGAAAGGGGCTGGGCCAGACCCTCACCATCGGCGGCACCCCCTATACCGTCATCGGCGTGCTGGATCAGAAGGCCGACTCCACCGAGGGCAGCGGCGATGATCTGATCTACGTGCCCTACGGCCTGGCCCAGCAGCTGGGGGCCGGCGGCATGGGAATGCAGACCTATCTGGTGACCAGCACCAGCCAGGACACCTCATCCGCCGCCAAGGGCGTCATTGAGAGCATGCTTTACCGCATTTATGAGGATGAGGGGTACTACATGGTCATGACCATGTCCGAGATGATGGACATGATGAATTCCATGCTCAGCGTGCTTATGACCATCCTGGTGGTCATTGCCGCCATTTCCCTGGTGGTGGGCGGCATCGGCATCATGAACATCATGCTGGTGTCGGTGACGGAACGCACCCGTGAGATCGGCATACGGAAATCTCTGGGCGCCAAGGGCAAGGATATCCGCAGCCAGTTTATCATTGAGGCGGCCACCACCTCTGCCATCGGCGGCGTGCTTGGCATCGTGCTGGGCATCCTGCTGGCCAACCTGTTTACCACTCTGGTGGGCGCCTTGGTGAGCGGAGCGGAGGGCTTTGCCGCCACTCCCACCGCCGGAGGCATCGCCGTGTCCTTCGGCGTCAGCGTGGGCATCGGCATCCTGTTCGGCTACCTGCCCGCCAATAAGGCCGCCAAGCTCAACCCCATCGACGCGCTGCGTTACGATTGACTTGCCTCGCGGCGCCGGTTGGTATATGATAAAGACACACGCTTCCATTTCCGTGGGAAGGAGAAAAAAGATGAAACAACGACTGTTATCCGGACTGCTGGCTGTGGTGCTGCTGCTGGGCCTGGCCCCCGCGGCTCTGGCCGCCGCCCCGACGGAAGAAGACGCCGCCCAGGTGCTGGCGGCGCTGGACATCATGGTGGGGGACGAGAACGGCGACCTGGCTCTGGACCGCACCATCACCCGGGCGGAATTCACCAAGCTGGCGGTGGCCGCCTCCACCAGTCGGGACTCCGTGGGAGACACGGTGGCGGTAAAGCCCTATCCCGACGTGCCACAGACCCACTGGGCCGCCCCTTACATCAAGGCGGCGGTGGACCTGGGCCTGGTGCAGGGCGACCTGCGGGGCTATTTTAACCCTGACCGCACCATCACCCTGGCTGAGGGCGTGACGGTGGTGCTCCGCCTGCTGGGCTATGAGGACAGTGAGTTCACCGGCGTCTGGCCCTCCGGCCAGATGGCCCAGTACCGTGCCCTGAAGCTCAACGAGGGCATTACCCTGGGTCAGGACGGCAGCATGACCCGCCGGGACGCCATGTACCTCTTTTACAACCTGATGCTCACCAAGAACAAGGCGGGCACCTATTACCTCAATGTGCTGGAGCCCACCCTGAATCTGGTGAACACCTCCGGCGAGCTGGACCGGGTGGCCCTCATCAACTCCGCCATGGAGGGCCCCATCGTGGCCTCCTCCGGCTGGCAGAGCCAGCTGTCCTTCTCCACGGCCAACGCCAAGGTCTACCGGGGCGGCAAGACCGCCAGCCTGGACGCTGTCCAGGTTCAGGACGTGGTCTACTGGTCGGCCTCCATGCACACCGTGTGGGCTTACAGCGACAAGGTCACCGGTACCTATGAGGCGGCCTCTCCCTCCGTCACGAATCCCACCTCCGTTACTGTGGCGGGCAAGACCTATGCCATTGAGACCAACGATGCCGCCTATGCCCTGTCCGACCTGGGCGGCTGGCAGATCGGCGATACTGTGACCCTGCTGCTGGGCCGCTCTGGCGGTGTGGCGGCGGTGGCCGGCAGCCAGGCTGTTGGTACTGTGGTCTACGGCGTGGTGACCAAGGCGGAAAATACCTCTTACAGCGATGGCAAGGGTGGTACTTACACCGCCCGCACCGTGACGGTGGCCGCTACCAACGGCGGCAGCTACCGCTACCAGACCGACAACAAGAGCCTGGACGTGGGCGACCTGGTGCGTGTGGACACCAGCGGGGAGGGCAGCGTGACCCGCCTGTCCGAGAACCGGCTCACTGGTAAGATGAGCAGCGACGGCACCAAGCTGGGCAGCTATACCCTGGCGGATGACGTGCAGATCATCGACACCTACAAGGAGCGCACCCCCATCAAGGTCTACCCCCAGCGGCTGGCCGGTGTGAATTTTAGCGGCGACATGGTGCGCTACTACGTGCTCAATGCCCAGGGCGAGATTACCCACCTGATCCTCAACGACGTGACCGGCGACCTGCACCAGTACGGCGTGATTACCAAGTCTGAGGAGGTGGACGTGTCTATCCCCGGCGGAGGCTTTGTGGTCAGCTCCTCCTACACCTACGATGTGGGCGGTAAGGAGATGGTCTTCGGCTCCGCTGACACGGTGTTCAATGCCAAGAAAGGCCCCTGTCAGGTGCGCATGGACAGTGACACCAACATCGAGCGGCTGAGCAACCTGGACCAGCGTAAGCTGGACAGCGTCAGCGGCAATGTCGCTGTCGGCACCGACAACCGGCAGTATGCCCTGTCCGAGACCGTGGCCTACTACGTGGTGGTGAACGGGGAGTATCAGCTGACCACCCTCTCCCGCATCCAGGGCGGTGACTATACCCTCACCGGCTGGTACGATAAGGACGAGAGCGCTGGCGGCCGCATCCGTGTGATCGTGGCCCAGTAAACCCAGACAAGAAAAAGCGCCTTGGAACGGAAAAAACGTTCCAAGGCGCTTTTTGTATGCCCGTCAGGGCAGATCCTCCGGCGTATGGTGGGCCAGACCATCATTGAAGTACCGACGGTAGGGGACTTCGTCCTGGTATTCCGGGTCGATGGCGGGGACGTAGGCGATGCCGACACCCATATAGGGGCTGGGGTCTACCCCGTCGAACATCCAGTCGGCGATGACTTCATCCCAGTAGTCCTGGGTGTAGAGAATGCGGTATACCGGTTGGAAATAGGGCTGGCCCTCTGTGGTGTCGTACTCAATGGTGACCTGTAGGATCTCCGCCTGCTCCGGGTGAGAAGTGTAGTGGCCGCCCCAGTAGTCCCCGGAGCGGAAGGAAGCCAGGGCGTCCTCTTCCGAACGAAGCGGATAAATCAATTCGCCCGGAGGAGCCAGCAGGCTGGCGGATGAGACAGCCTGATAGATGTTGCCGCCCTCCAGGGTGTAGCGGTTGAAGAAGGAGTAGAGATAGAGCTGCATTCCAAGAGCGACATCCGGATGGGAAGCGAAGACGGAGCGGACAGTGTGGGCCGTACCATCAAAGTTGTATTGCTCCAGGATTTCTTCCTCCACTGTGAAACCTTCGGAAGAAGTACGGATCGTTTCACACAGCTTTGCCCAGAGAGCCTCCGGGTCGGAAGCTGGATAGATGCGCCGGTAATTTAACCCGTGGAGGATGATCTGGGTGGAATCGGTGCAGTCCAGGGTCAGCCAGGGCATATCGGTTCCCGCCTCAAAGGTATAACTGCCGGCGGTCAGGCCCAGGGACTGGGCAATGGCCTCTGCCAGCGTGTACATAAGTTCCTCCGCCTCGTCGCTGGTCGCTATGTTGGGGTTCTCATACACCGGCAGCTCATACAACTCACCCAGTCGCCCGGCGGTGGGGTTTTTCCCCATCAGCTGGCTGGGATCGGTGACGATAGCGAAGCTCTCATTCCACACCTCCGGAGATTGAGGGGTGGGGGTGACCACCGGCTCCGGTGTGCGGGCTACGCCGGGATCGTTGGGATCGGTTGTCATCCGGCCGGACCACCAGAGTCCACCCGTTACCGCAAGGACCAGGACCGCCGCGGCGGCGGCAAAGAGCATAGGACGGCGGCGAAACCGCTCTTTCCGGCCGCGGGCCTCCTTCATGGCGGCTAGAGTGGATTCCTGCCAGGCAGGGGAAGGGGTCATCCCCCGCAGGGTATTGCGATAGCGCTGCTCGCTGTTCATGACCATTCCTCCTTCAGCGCGTCCTTCAGCTTCTCTCTGGCACGGCTCAGCCGGGAGAGCACCGTATTACGGGGACAGCCCAGCAGCTGCCCGATCTCGGCGGCAGTGTACCCCTCGATGTAGTGCAGATACACCGGCCAGCGGTATTTGGCGGGGAGGGCGGCCACCGCCTCAAACACCCCGGAACTCTCCGCAGATGGGGCGGCAGCGTCCCGAGAATCATCCAGCGGCACGGTGCGCCTGCGCCAGGGAGAGCGGCCCCAGCTTTTACAGCGGTTGGCGGTGGCGCGGATGAGCCAGGCCCTCAGGTGGGTGTCGTCGGTGAAAGCGGGATCACTCCGTATGAGGCTGACAAAGACCTCCTGCGCCACATCCTCCCCGTCGGCCACGCTGCCGGTACCCTGAACGGCCATACGCCAGACCAGAGGGCCGTAGCGGTCCAGGATCTCCTCGCAGGAGAGGGGGACTGAGTTGAGACTGGGCATACCATTCACTCCCTTCTGTCAGGAAAGCGCCGGGAACCGGAGGATGATTGCACGGCGGATAAAAAAAGCGGGCGGCTTTTTGCAAGCCGCCCGCTTCCGGGTCAATTACTTGATTTCCCGCACGGGGACATTCCAGATATCCCGGGCGTAGTCGCAGATGGAGCGGTCGGCGGCAAAGATGCCGGACCGGGCGATGTTCAGCAGGGACATCTTGTTCCAGACCTTGGGGTCCTGGTAGGCACGGCCCGCCCGGGCGTGGGCGTCCCGATAGCTCTCAAAGTCGGCCAGCAGCAGGTACTCGTCGGCGGCGCCGCCGTCGCCGAACAGCAGGCGGCGGGCAATGTCGTCATAGGCCACGCCGTCACCGAAGCCCACGTTGAGCTGATCCACCACGGCCCGCAGATCGGGGTTGTGGACATAGTACTCGTAGGACTTGTAGCCCTTCTGCTTCAGCTCGGCTACCTCATGGGCCTTCAGGCCGAACAGGAAGATGTTCTCGTCGCCCAGCACCTGGTGCATCTCCACGTTGGCGCCGTCCAGGGTGCCGATGGTCACCGCGCCGTTCATCATGAACTTCATGTTGCCGGTGCCGCTGGCCTCCTTGCCGGCGGTGGAGATCTGCTCGCTCAGCTCGCTGGCGGGCATCAGCTTCTCCGCCAGGCTCACCCGGTAGTTCTCCAGGAAGACCACCTGCAGCCGGTCCTTACAGGCGGGGTCCTTGGCGATCATGTCGGCCACCGAGTTGATGAGCCGGATGATCCGCTTGGCTACCGCGTAGCCGGGAGCCGCCTTGGCGCCGAACAGGTAGGTGCGGGGGGCGAAGTCGAAGTGGGGATCGTTCTTCATGTGCTGATACAGGTAGATGATGTGCAGCACGTTGAGCAGCTGGCGCTTGTACTCATGCAGGCGCTTCACCTGAACGTCAAAGATGGCGTCGGTGTTGAGCACGATACCGTGCTCACGCTGCACCCAGGCGGCGAAGGCCTTCTTGTTCTCCGCCTTGATCTCGCCCAGGCGGGAGAGGACCCCGGCGTCGTCCTGGAACTTTTCCAGGTCCTTCAGAGCCTGGGGCTGGAGCAGGTACTTATCCTTGCCGCAGCACTCCCGGATGAGGGCGTCCAGCTTGGGGTTGCTCTCGGCCAGCCAGCGGCGGTGGTCGATGCCGTTGGTGACGTTGGTGAACTTGTCGGGAGTGCGGGTGTAGGCGTCGTGGAACACGTCGTGCTTCAGAATCTCCGAGTGGAGGGCAGACACGCCGTTTACCTTGAAGCAGGCGCACACGCACAGGTTGGCCATGCGCACCTCGCCGCCCCAGATGATGGCCATAGGCGCCACCTTGGACAGGTCGCCGTGGAAGTAGGTGGTGAGGGCCTGCTGGTAGCGGTTGGAGATCTCAATGAGGATCTGCCAGATGCGGGGCAGCAGGGACTCGATGAGCTGCTGGGGCCAGCGCTCCAGAGCTTCCGCCATGACGGTGTGGTTGGTGTAGGCGATGGTATGGGTGGTGATATACCAGGCCTCCTCCCAGCCGTAGCCCTCCTCGTCCAGCAGAATGCGCATCAGTTCGGGGATGGCCAGGGTGGGGTGGGTGTCGTTGATCTGGATGACATGCTTGAGGTGGAAGTTGCGCAGGGTGCCGTACTCCGCCCGGTGCTTGCGCACGATGGACTGGATGGTGGCAGACACGAAGAAATACTGCTGCTTCAGGCGCAGGGACTTGCCCTCGTAGTGATTGTCCTCGGGGTAGAGTACCTTGGAGATGGACTCGGCCATGGCCTGCTGCTCCACCGCCTTCAGGTACTGGCCGGAGGAGAACAGGTTCATATCCACCGGCGTGGGGCTCTTGGCGTCCCACAGCCGCAGCAGGTTGCCGTGCTCGGTGTGGTAGCCGGAGATCTCCATGTCCTTGGGCACCGCCAGCACCGTGTCATACCCGGTGTGCTTTACGCGGTGACGGCCCTGGTCGTCCCACTCGTCCTCCACCTTGCCGCCGAAGTGGACTTCCTCCACCTCATCCATCTTGGGGATGAGCCAGGCATCGCCCAGGCCCAGCCAGTTGTCGGGCAGCTCCACCTGCTGGCCGTCCACGATCTTCTGCTTGAAGATACCCAGCTCGTAGCAGATGGAATAGCCGGTGGCGGGGATCTCCAGGGTGGTCATGGAGTCCAGATAGCAGGCGGCCAGGCGGCCCAGGCCGCCGTTGCCCAGACCGGCGTCCGGCTCGGTCTCAAACAGGTCGGGGGCGGAGAAGCCCAGGGCCTCAATGGCGCCCTTCAGCTGCTCCAGCACGCCCAGGTTATAGGCATTCTTCATCAGGGAGCGGCCCATGAGGAATTCCAGGGACAGATAGTGGACCTGGCGCTGGTGTTCCTCCACCACCTTGTCGGCGGTCTTCATCTGCCGCTCAGACATAATATCCCGCAGCACCATGGCGCAGGCTTTGAACATATGCAGGCTAGTGGCCTCCTCCACGTCCCGGCCGAAATTGCGGCGCAGTTTGCCGGTAATGAGGTTGGTCAGCTCTTTCTTGGTGTAGTTGTGCAACGCAGACATCTCCTATTCTGTAGGATCGCATCAAAGCGCTCCGCAGAGGGCCAAAATCCCCCTGCGGAGCGGAATTTTATCACAGCCGTATCTGATTTGTCAAGGGAAGGAAATCGAACTTTACTTGCCTGTTACCCAGCCATAGATCTGGCAGTATTCCTGGGCGGATTTGTCCCAGGAGAAGTCGGCGGTCATGCCGTTCTTCTGGATGCCCTTCCAGGCTTTCTTGTCATTGTGATAGAGGTTGACTGCCTCGGCCAGCACTCCCACCATCTCGTGGGCGTTGATGTTGGCGAAGGAGAAGCCGGTGCCCTCCCCGGTGTACTTGTTATAGGGAACCACGGAATCCCGCAGACCGCCGGTCTCACGTACCACAGGCACGGTGCCGTAGCGCATGGCGATCATCTGGCTCAGGCCGCAGGGCTCGGAAATGGAGGGCATGAGGAAAATGTCGGCGCCGCCGTAGATGGCGGTGGACAGGTTGGGGGAGTACATCAGGTGGGCGGCGAACCGGCCGGGGTACTGGTTCTGCGCCTGACGGAAGGACTCCTCAAAGTTCCAGTCGCCGGTGCCCAGCACGATCATCTGGGCGTCCATGGCCATGATATCATGGATGGCGGCGTTTACCAGATCAAAGCCCTTGTGCTTCACCAGACGGGAGACACAGGCGATGATGGGGGTATCGGGGCTCTCCCGCAGGCCGGACATCTGCTGCAGGGCGGCCTTGCAGTTCTTCTTGCCCGCCATCTGCCGCCAGGAGAAGAACTTGGTCAGGCCCTTGTCCTTCCAGGGATCGTAGATCTCAGTGTCGATGCCGTTGAGGATGCCCTTGAGCTTGTGTCGGTTGTCGGAGATGACGCCCTCCAGCCCGTGGGCGTAGAAGCTGTACTGCAGCTCGTCGGCATAGGTGGGAGACACGGTGGTGACGTAGTCGGCGGCGTAAATGGCGCCCTTCATCAGGTTTACGTCCCCGTGGTACTCCAGCATATGCTCGTTGAAGTAGCCGGCGTTCAGACCGAACAGATCCTTCAGGGTCTGGCTGCCGTAGCGGCCCTGATACTCGATGTTGTGGATGGTGAATACGCTCTTGGTATCGTAGAGCTGAGGAATGCGGTGGCGCTCCTCCAGCAGGTAGATGGGCACCAGAGCGGTCTGCCAGTCGTTGCAGTGGAGTACGTCGGGATGCCAGTTCAGGTAGCCCACCGTCTCCACCACGGCCCGGGAGAAGTAGGCGAAGCGCTCACCGTCGTCATAGTGGCCATAGATGTTGGCGCGCTTAAAGTAGTACTCGTTGTCCACAAACCAGTAGGTGACGCCGTCCCGTTTCAGCTCAAACACGCCGCAGTAGGGATTGCGCCAGGCCACAGTGATGTGGAAGCACTGCAGGAAGGTCATCTGGCTGCGCCACTCCTGGCCAATGCCCTCGTACAGGGGCAGGATGACCCGCACGTCGTGACCCAGTTTGGCCAGAGCCTTGGGCAGCGCGCCGGCCACATCTGCCAGGCCACCGGTCTTGATGAAGGGAGCGCACTCTGAGGTGGCAAACAAAATATTCATAGTATTCTCCAATCAAATTGATGTGGATATGTAAATACAGGGCAGACGGGCCGGCACGGAGGCCGGCCCGTCCCGTTTACACGATTTCGTTCTTGGCGATGGCCAGGGGATAGGTGCTGTGACCCATCAGCATCCGGCCGGGATTGACCCGCACGTTCTTATCGGTGATGGCGTACTTGAGTACGGCACCGGCCTGGATGGTGGTGCCCTGCATCAGCACGCAGCCGGACACCCGGGCGCCCTTTTCCACCCGGACACCCCGGAACAGAATGGAGTTTTCCACCTCGCCCTCAATGATGCAGCCGTCGGCCACCAGGGAGTTGATGGACTTGGAGTTGGGTCCGTAGTAGGTGGAGGGGTCGGAACGGTCCTTGGTACGCACCGGCCGGTCGGGCACGAACAGCTGGCTGCGGATGTTGGGGTCCAGCAGCTCCATGCTGCGGGCGAAGTAGCCGGCCACCGACTGCAGTCGGGCGGCATAGCCGTCATACACATAGGGGCAAATCTTCAGCTTTCCCGCCATGGCCTGGAGCACGCCCATGCTGAAGGAGGGGATGTTGTGGGCGGCACAGTGATCCACCAGGGAGAGCAGCAGCTCCTTGGAGAGAATGTAGACCTCCAGGGATTCGCAGCCCTGGGCGATGGAGGGGTGGACCGCCACGTCGGTGATCCGGCCGCCGGAGCCGATGGAGAAATAGTCCGACTCCTTGGGATCACCCATGGGGCGGGTGGTGCATACGGCGGTAATGTCGGCGTCGTTGCGGATGTGGGCATCAAAGATGTCCCGCAGGGGCAGGTTCACTGCCACGTCGCCGCCGGCCAGCACCACATAGTCCTGCCGGATGTTTTGCAGGTAGGAGCGGATGCCGGCCAAGGCGTCCATGCGGCCCCGGTACACGCCTTCCCGCTTACCGGAGTAGCCGAAGGGGGGCAGGATGCGCAGACCGCCGTGCTTGCGGCTCAGGTCCCAGTCCTTGCCGGAGCCTACATGATCCAGCAGAGACTGATAGTTTGCGTGGACGATCATGCCCACATCGCATATTCCGGCGTTGACCATGCTGGAGAGCATGAAGTCGATGACCCGATACCGCCCGCCGTAGGGGATGGAGCAGGTGTTCCGGTTCTGAGTCAGTTCCCGCAGGTCGGGGTTGGAAAGGTAGGAGAAGATGATACCGTGCAGTTTGTTCATCATTTCACCCCACCTCCTTTCACATTACGAGTGATCATGGCCTTGGGGGAGACCACGGCATCCGGCCCGATAGTGAGGTGCTGAGCCACCACGGCCACGCCCCAATCTTCGCTGCCGTCGGGAGAGGCGCCGACTTTAGCCCGCTCGCCGATGACGCTGTTTTCCGCCACAATGGCGTATTCCACCACGGCACCCGCCTTGACCACGGTGCCGGGCATCAGGATGGAGTAGCGCACCACTGCGCCCTCCTCCACAATGACAGAGTGGAACAGTACGGAGTTTTCCACCGTGCCGTATACCTCGCAGCCGCCGGTGACCATGGAGTGCTCAATTTTGGCGTTGCTGCCGGTAAAGTGAGGGGGCTTGGTGGGGGTGCGGGCGAAGATGGGCCACTCGGGATCGTACAGGTCGATACCGTTGTCGGGAGAGAGCATATCCATGTTGGCGTCCCACAGGGAGTCAATGGTGCCCACGTCCTTCCAGTAGCCCTGGAAACGGTAGGCGGTCATCTTCTCGCCGGCGCTCAGCATGGCGGGGATGATGTTCTTGCCGAAGTCGTTGGCGCTCTTTTCGTTCTCCTCATCGGCGATCAGGTACTCCCGCAGCTTCTTCCAGGTGAAGATGTAGATGCCCATGGAGGCCAGGTTGCTCTTGGGCTTCTTGGGCTTCTCCTCAAACTCGTAGATGTCGTCGTTTTCATCCACGTTCATGATGCCGAAGCGGGAGGCCTCCTCCATGGGGACCTCCAGCACGGCGATGGTGCAGGCCGCACCCACCTCCTTGTGGCGGCGGAGCATCTGGGCATAGTCCATCTTGTACACATGGTCGCCGGACAAAATCAGCACATACTCCGGATCGTAGGTCTCCAGGAAGTTGATATTCTGATAAATGGCGTTGGCGGTTCCCTTGTACCAGGTGCCCTTCTCGCCCTCCCGCATGTAGGGGGGCAGAATGTGAACGCCGCCGTAGGAACGGTCCAGATCCCAGGGCTCGCCGTTGCCAATGTAGGCGTTGAGTTCCATGGGGCGGTACTGGGTCAGCACGCCCACCGTGTCGATGCCGGAGTTGATACAGTTGGAAAGGGGAAAATCAATGATGCGGTATTTTCCCCCAAAGGGGACCGCGGGCTTGGCCACATGGCTGGTGAGGGCGTGCAGTCGGCTGCCCTGTCCTCCTGCCAGCAACATGGCGACACATTCCTTTTTCATTCTATCACCTCAGTCATTGAACTGGATCTTACTATAACATGAAGGAACCGTACCAGACGATGGATGATTCTGGGTGGCTGCAAGAATGGCCGGAAAGCGCCGCACATGCCCAACTGCCTGCGGTCGTTTCCTCTCCTTCCGGCTCTCTGGTGGAGCTTATTTCCCTTTTTTCTCTGTCGCGCTCTTTTTTTCTGCTTTTTTCTGCGGTGCGGAGGCCTTTTCCTTGACCGCAGGCGTGGGGGCCTTCTCCTTGACGGCGGGTGCGGAGGATTTCTCCTTGACCGCAGGCGCGGGGGCCTTCTCCTTGACCGCGGGTGTGGAGGCTTTTTTCCTGACCGCGGGCGCGGAGGCCTTTTCCTTCACCGCGGGCGTGGAGGCCTTGGCCTTTGCCGCGGGCTTGGCCGCCTTTTTGGCGGTCTTGGTCCCCTCGGCCTTTTTGCGGCGGGCGGGGAACTTGCGGGTGCAGCGGTAGATGGCAGCGCTCATGGCGGGCAGTTTCAGGGTAATGGACTGCTCCTTGCCCTGGCTCTCGTTGTACTGGCTCTTCACCGGCTGGGTATCGCCCAGGCCCTTGCCGCCGAAGGCGGGGTCGTCGGTGGAGAAAATGCAGGTGTAGGCGCCGGGCACCGGCACTCCTACGGTGTAGCCGGTGCGGTCCACCGGGGAGAAGTTGCACACGATCACCAGCGCGTCGCCCTTGGCATCCTTCCGCAGGAAGGCCACGGTGTTGGCCTGGTTATCGTTGGCCTCGATCCACTCGAACCCCTCCCAGGAGAAGTCCAGCTCCCACAGCTCGGGGTGGGCCAGGTAGAGGGCGTTGGCCTGCTTGAAGAACTGCTGCAGCTGGCGGTGGGGTTTGGCCCACTCCGCCTCCGGGTCCAGCAGATGCCAGTCCAGCGAGTGCTCAAAGTGCCACTCGTTCCACTGGCCGAACTCCGTACCCATCATCAGCAGCTTCTTGCCGGGATGGGCCAGCATATAGGTGTAGAACACCCGCACGCCGGCGAACTTCTCCTCGTTGGTCCCCGGCATCTTGTTGATGAGGGAGCCCTTCATGTGCACCACCTCGTCGTGGGACAGAGGAAGCACGAAGTTTTCCGAGAAGGCGTACATCAGCGAGAAAGTGATGTCCTTGTGGTTGAACTGCCGGAAATAGGGGTCCAGCTTGATATAGTGGAGGATGTCGTTCATCCAGCCCATGTTCCACTTCAGGTTGAAGCCCAGACCGCCCTCCAGGCCGCCCTCGCCCACCGGGTGGGACACCCGGGGCCAGGCGGTGGATTCCTCGGCAATCATCATTACATCAGGATGCGCCATAAAGACGTGGCCGTTGAGGGCCTGTAGGAAGTCTACCGCCTCCAGATTTTCATGGCCGCCGAACACATTGGGGGTCCACTCGCCGCCCTGCCGGCCGTAGTCCAGGTAGAGCATGGAGGCCACCGCGTCCACCCGCAGACCGTCGATGTGGTACTGCTCCAGCCAGAACAGGGCGGAGGAGAACAGGAAGGAGCGCACCTCATTGCGGCCGTAGTCGAAGACCCGGGTGCCCCAGTCGGCGTGCTCACCCTTCCGGGGGTCGGCGTACTCGTAGCAGGGCTGGCCGTCGAACTCATACAGGCCGAAGGCGTCCTTGGGGAAGTGGGCGGGCACCCAGTCCAGAATCACGCCGATACCGGCCTGGTGGAGCTGATCCACCAGCCACATGAAGTCGTGGGGGATGCCAAAGCGGCTGGTGGCGGCAAAATAGCCGGTGCACTGATAGCCCCAGGAGGCGTCCAGAGGATGCTCCGTGATGGGGAGCAGTTCCACATGGGTGAAGCCCATCTCCTTCACGTAGGGCACCAGATACTTGCCGATGTCCCGATAGGAGAGCATCTGGTCATCACCGGTGCGCCGCCAGGAGCCCAGATGGACTTCATAAATATTCAGTGGTTTTTGATAGATGGGATTGGCCTTCCGGTAATCCATCCAGCTCTGGTCGCCCCACTGATAGCCGGAGAGATCGTACAGCTTGGAGGCGTTGCCAGGGCGGGTTTCGGCGTGGAACGCATAGGGATCGGCCTTGGCCAGCACCCGGCCGTCGGCCGTGCGGATGGCATATTTGTAACTGTCATACTGGGCCAGGCCGGGAATAAACAATTCCCACACGCCGTCAGTCAGCGCCTGCATGGGGTGACTGACCTCACTCCAGCCGTTGAAATCGCCCATAACAGCCACGGATTCAGCATGCGGGGCCCACACGCGGAAGATCCAGCCGACCTGCCCATCCTGTACGGCGGGGTGGGAGCCCAGGAATTCCTGAGCACGAACGCTCTGACCTTTGGAAAAGGCTTCCAGAGCGGGGGCGATGGTGGATAAAGACATAGGTATCCTCTCCTTGTTGGTAAAAATCCCCAAACCAGGGGACTGTAAACCAAAGAATCTTGTCATTGGTGATAAATAAGCTCCAAATAAAACGGATCTTATTTGTAGAAATTATACAACCTTATCCTGGGATAGTCAAGACGCCGTTGGGAAAGAACACGTAAAATTTGATATGGTAGGGAAATAAACTTTTGGGGAGAATGCGCACAGGCCGGAGACGGAACTTCCGTCTCCGGCCTGACGAGGGTATGCTATTGAGCCATAAACAGGGTTTTCAGCAGGCGGGCAAAGATGCCGGGGACGGTGAGCCGTTCCACGGCGCTGTCGGCTACGATGGGGATGGCCTGCAGCTGCTGGTCGCCCACCCAGACTGTCATTTGGCCCAGCTTCTGGCCGGCCTCCACCGGCGCCTCCACGTCCTGGCAGAGCTCCAGCTGGGTGGTGACCTGATCCACCATGGACTTTTCCACCAGAATGCTGCTGGATGTGGACAGTACGGGCTGGACGGTATCACTTTCTCCCAGCAGCACGTCCACCGGCGGCAGAGCCTGGGAGGGGTAAACGTCCATCAGGGTGTAATTGGCGAAGCCGTAATTCAGCAGAGAGGAGGCTGCCGCCGAGCGGACATCGGAGGAAGGGCACTTCAGCACCACCGCGATGAGCTCCATGCCGTCCCGCTCTGCCGTGGCGGACAGGCAGTAGCCGGCGGCGTCGGTAGAGCCGGTCTTCAGGCCAGTGGCACCCTCATAGAACCGAATGAGCTTGTTGGTGTTGGCCAGCTGAAACTGACCGCCCCGGAGGGAGTCCATCCAGATGGTGGTGTACTCCCGGATGGCGGGGTGGTTGAGGATCAGTTCCCGGCTCATCAGGGCAATGTCGTAGGCGGAGGTGAGATGGCCCGCCGCAGGCAGGCCGGTACAGTTGACAAAGCAGGTGTCCGTCATGCCCAGCTCCGCCGCCCGCTGGTTCATCCGCTGTACAAAGGCCTCCTCGCTGCCGGCCAGATGTTCCGCCAGCGCTACGGAGGCGTCATTGCCGGAGGCCACCGCCACGGCCTTCAGCAGATCATGGACGGACATCTGTTCCCCTTCCTTTAAATAGACCTGGGAGCCGCCCATGGAGGCGGCATGGGCGGACACTGTCACCATGTCCTCTGTGGAGAGGGCGCCGCTGTCGATGGCCTCCATCACCAGCAGCAGGGTCATGATTTTGGTGACGCTGGCGGGCTCCAGCTTATCGTGGGCATTCTGTTCGTACAGAACGGTACCTGTCTCCTTTTCCACCAGCACCGCCGCCCCGGCATCCACCGACGGCGGGGCGGCGGCGGCCCGGGCGGGAACGGCCAGCAATAGGGCGGCCACCAGGGCCGCGGCCAGTTTTTTCATAGCGTTTCAAGCCTCCCGTGTTTCTAAACTCTGTTTCAAAGGATATGGATTCCAGAATGGTTCTATACAGATTTTGACGCGGGTAAATTTTTCTGTTACACTGAGCCAAATGAAAGGGGGTGAAGGTGTGGAGACGGCCGTTGTGATTTTAACGGGGGGACAGTCGGCCCGCATGGGCCGGGATAAGGCGGGGCTTGTCCTGGATGGAGAGGTATTCCGCACCCGGCTGACCGCCCGCTTTCGGACTGCTTTTGACCAGGTGTGGATTGCCGGCCCGGAGGGCCTGCCTGACCTACGGCCCGGTCAGGGCCCGCTGGCAGGTCTGGAGAGCGCTTTTGTCCGGACCGGGGCGGAGGCGGTCTTTCTCACCGCCGTAGATCTTCCCTTTGCCGACCCCGCTCTGGCGCGGCTGCTGACCGAGCGCATGGGGGAGAAGGACGCCTGTCTGATTCGCCGGAGGGACGGCAGGCTGGAGCCCCTGTTTGCCGTCTACCGCCGCACCTGCCTGCCCCATCTCCAGGCCTGCCTGGACGCGGGCCGCCGGGCCATGGGCGCTCTGCTGGACCGGCTGGACTGCCGAATGATAGAGGAGGATCAGCTGCCCGGCTTTGATCTGGCATACATTCTATTTAATGTAAATACCCCGGAGGATTACAGTCAGGCGAAGAAAATTTCAAATTCCTCTTTACAATGATGCTTTAGTGTGGTAACATACGAAAGCAACCACGACATACATGGTTTGGAGGAATGTACATGAAACGCAGACTGACCGCTCTGGCCCTTGCGCTGGGCCTGACTTTTGCACTGACCGCCTGCGGCGGCACCACTCCCGGCAACGCCGAGACCCCGGCCGGCGGGAATTCTGAGACCCCCGCTCCTGCGGAGTCCAATGCCCCCGCCGCCGAGAGCGATATGGCCTATGTCCAGGACAAGGGCACCCTCATTGTGGGCATGACCGACTTCAACCCCATGGATTATAAGGATGAGAACGGCGAGTGGATCGGCTTTGACGCCGACATGGCCAAGGCCTTTGCCGAGAGCCTGGGTGTGGAAGTGGAGTTCCTGGAGATCAACTGGGACAACAAGCTGATGGAGCTGGACACCAAGGGCATTGACGTGATTTGGAACGGCATGACCATCAATGACGAGGTGAAGGCCGGCGCTTCCGTCTCCGAGCCTTACTGCCGCAACGGCCAGGTGGTGGTGGTTTCCGCCGACAAGGCTGAGGATTATCAGACGGTGGAGAGCCTGTCCGGTCTGAACTTCGCCGTGGAGAACGGCTCCGCCGGTGCCGCGCAGCTGGATGCGCTGAATCTGAGCTATGTGGCCAAGACCACCCAGGCTGACGCTCTGATGGAAGTTGCCTCCGGCGCTTCCGACGCCTGTGTTATCGACCTGCTGATGGCCGGCGCCATGATCGGCGAGGGCACCAGCTATCCCGATCTGACCTACACCGTCCAGCTCAACGATGAGGAATATGGTGTGGCCTTCCGCAAGGGCTCCGACCTGACCGAGGCTTTCAACAGCTTCTGGAAAGAGGCCTATGATGCCGGCACCGTGATGGAGACTGCTACCACTTACGGTGTCCAGGAGTCCGTCATCGAGAAATAAGATATCCTGAGGGAACGGGGCAGAGAGCCGGGCGCTCTCTGCCCTTCCCCGGTCAAGAGAGGGAAACACTATGCTGATGTCTGTTACGCTCACCCTGCTGGAGGGCTTCGTGGTCACTCTGGAGCTCTTTCTCCTGACCCTCCTGTTCGCGCTGCCTCTGGGTCTGGTGATCTCCTTCGGTTCCATGAGCCGGTGCACGCCCCTGCGGGCAGTGGTCAAGACCATCGTGTGGATCGTCCGGGGCACACCACTGATGCTTCAGATCATGGTGGTGTTCTACGGGCCCGGCCTGATGTTCGGCCTGCCGCTGCTGCCCCGCTTCACCGCGGCGGTAGTGACCTTCGTCATCAACTATGCCTGTTACTTCTCCGAAATCTACCGGGGTGGCATCCAGGGTGTGCCGGCGGGCCAGCAGGAAGCGGGCCTGGTGCTGGGTATGACCCGCAGCCAGATTTTTTTCAAGGTCACCCTCCTTCAGGTTATCAAGCGTATCGTGCCGCCCATGGGCAACGAGTTCATCACCCTGGTGAAGGACACCGCCCTGGTGCGGGTCATTTCCGTCTACGAGATCATCTGGATGGGCGAATCCTTTATCAAAAAGGGCATGATCTGGCCCTTGTTCTACACCGCCGTCTTCTATCTGGTGGCCAACGGCATCCTCACCCTGCTGTTCGGCTGGTTTGAGAAGAAGCTGAACTATTTCAAGTAAGGAGGTGGGCCCTGTGCCCATTCTGGACGTACAGCACATTGAAAAGCACTTCGGCTCCACCCGGGTACTGGAGGATATCAGCTTTTCTCTGGAAAAGGGGCAGGCGCTGGCTATCATCGGCTCCTCCGGCTCTGGCAAGACCACCCTGCTGCGGTGCCTGAACTTTTTGGAGACCCCCAACCAGGGCAGGATTCTGGTCAATGGCGAGACCCTCTTTGACGCGGAAGACCCCGCCACCCAGCGGGAGAGCGAGGTGCGCAAAAAGCGCCTCCACTTCGGATTAGTGTTTCAGTCCTTCAACCTGTTTCCCCAGTATACCGCCCTGGAGAACGTGACCCTGGCGCCCAAGCTGCTGGCCCAGGAGAACCCGGACTTCAAGACCCGGAAAAAAGAGATTTTTGACGGTATTCAGTCCGAGGGCCGGGAGCTGCTGGCCAAGATGGGTCTCTCCGACCGGGCCGACCACTATCCCCACCAGCTCTCCGGCGGCCAGCAGCAGCGGGTGGCCATCGCCCGGGCACTGGCTCTGAAGCCGGACATCCTGTGCTTTGACGAGCCCACCTCCGCTCTGGACCCGGAGCTTACCGGCGAGGTGCTCAAGGTCATCCGCTCCCTGGCTGAGCAGAAGACCACCATGATCATCGTCACCCATGAGATGGCCTTCGCACGGGACGTGGCCGATCAGGTGATTTTCATGGACGAGGGCGTCATTGTGGAGCAGGGCGCCGCCCGGCAGGTCATTGAAAACCCCAGGGAGGAGCGTACCCGGCAGTTCCTCTCCCGCTATGCGGAGAATTGAAAAACGGGAAAACGCGTGGTATGATAATACCACGCGTTTTTGTTAGGAAGGAGCTGACAGCATGGATCAGGAGCTGTTTTTGCCCGTGCTCTCCCACTTTGAGAACGGGAATTTCTGGACGGCCAGCGGCGGCCGGATGCGCTACCGGGTGGACCCGGTGAAGGAGGAGGACGTCTGGGCAGCCCTGGAAGCCCAGGTATGGGAAGGCCCCTGGAATCTGGCAGACAGCACGGTGGAGGAGACTGTCCGCTTCCCCCTGAGCGAGGAGGGGCTGGACCAGCTCCGTGCCTGGGTGCTCAGCTGGCAGGAGCAGATCAACGCCCGTCCTGCCAAGACTCTGGCGGAAACCATCCAGGCCAGAGATGCCCGTCGCCAGGCCCTGAAAGAGCAGGAGAAGACGGAGTAAACTCTTGCGTTCAGCGCCGGATGGTGTTATAGTATTTCTTGGCAATTTGAGAGAAAGGCGGCGCAAGCCATGACCTGGGGAACCTACTATTTTTTCTATGAATGTCCCAACTGCGGGAAGAAATACCGCTATGAGCTGGAGGGTGCGGATAACGCTACCTTCGGTCTGTGTCCCGACTGCAAGGTGATGGGCACCTTCGTGGGTGAGACCAAGGACAACAAGCAGGGCGAGGATAAATTCGCCGATTACGAGTTTGTGTAAACGAAAAGCGGCCGCCTCTTGATAAAAGAGACGGCCGCTTTTTATTATGTTCAGAAGGAGCAGCGGACGATGCACGTCAGGGTCTGGCCGTCCACTGTGCAGGTGATCGTAGTGCTGCCGGGGCCAACCGGCTTCACCACACCGTCAGCCGAGATGGTGGCCACGGAGGTGTTGCCGATGCTCCAGGTGGGTGTGGAGGAGGTACCGTTCACCTTCATCTGTACCGAGGGGTTGCTCAGGGCCGAGAAGGTGAAATCGGTTTTGTTCAGGGACAGGGTTCCGGTGCTGGTAGAGCCGCCGGTGCTGCTGCCGCCGCTGGAGGTGCCGCTGGTGACCTGATTGTAGACCAGGATGGTCTGGTCGGCGGCGCCGGGCATGGAAGCGGTAATGGTGGCGCTGCCACGGGTGGTGCCGTGGCTCACCTTACCGGTGGCATCCACCGAGACGATGGACGGGTCGCTGCTGGTCCAGGTGATGGTACCGGTGGAGCCGGCGGGCACGAAGGTTACATGCACGGTGATGGGATCGGGATAGCGGTTGGAGAAAGAGAACTCCTTCTGATCCAGGGTAAAGCCGGTGGCTGTCTGGTCAGCAGGCACGGTGTTCTCAGGGCTGGGCTGAGCGGAGGGGTCCACAGGAGCCTCGGAGTCCGCCGGGCCGGGAGTCTCCGACTCCACCACCGGGGCAGAACTCTCCGGAGGCACGGAGGAGCCGGGTTCAGCATGGCCTTTGCTTACCAGAGGCATGATAATGGAAACGACGATAATCACCGCCGCGATGATCAGGGCCAGGGACAGCACGATACCTGCCATCCGCAGGGGAGAGGGGCTGCCGCCGTAGCCGCCGCCCCGGGTATTCGTGACTAACCGCTTGCCGCCGCGATTACGGGGGGGCGCCTCCTCATAGTCACCCTGTTCGTCATAGTCCGCTTCCATCTCGTCACAAAAGGGGCAGTGTTTATAAGTAGAGGAGTAATCTTCTCCGCAGTATTCACAATGGATCATCGTGGGACGGTCATCTTTGCTTCGCCTGGATGCCATAGGAAATCCCTCCAATCGACATTCTTGACCTATTTTACAACGAAAGACGGCCATCCGTCAACGGCGGAGGCGAAAATGTAAAGGTTTTTTAATATTTATGTTAACTACGCCCTGCCTTGCGTTCTCCTCTGCAATCGGATATAATACAGCACAGCAGAGTAAAAAACGGAGGTGTGGCGGGATGAAAAGCTCCATCAGCGCCGCGGAGGTACACAGGCAGTACAGCGAGGGGGTGTCCGCCTTCCGGCGGCAGATCCCCGATGCCGCCCTGCGCCAGAAATTCACCCAGGAGGCCGACGTGTTTTTCCGGGCCTGTGCCCTGGGCGTGTGGCAGAGAGACGGCGCGGCCATTACGCCCCGCCATGTGGAATATTACAACGCCATCTACGTCAAGGGCAATCCGGTGCCCTCCATCCTGTTCTGGGAGCTGTCATCCGCGGTACTGGAGTACCCCGGCTTCAAGGCTCCCGACTTTTTCGCCCGGATGCGGGCCTGTGATAAGGTCTCCGGCAGCAGCCTTGCCCGGCGGTTCATTGACCTGACCACCCTGATGCTGCTTTTGTTCGCGGCGGTGGATGACCAGGTCAGTGAGGGGGAGGCCGGGTTTGTCAATTCCTGTGCTGACGCCCTCTCCGCCCTGTGTGACAGGGATGGACTGAAGGGAGAGAAGGCCCCTCTGGACGTAAAGGACTTTGTTACCCACCCGGCACCCCAGCCCCAGCAGGCCAAGGAGCAGCCCGTGGCGGAGACGCAGGAGGAAGCGGCAGCGGAGGAGGAGCCTGCCCCCACGCTGGAGGAGCTGCTGGCTGAGTTGGACGGGCTGTGCGGCCTGGAGAAGGTGAAGGCCGACGTCAAGAGCCTCATCAACCTGGTGAAGGTGCGTAAGCTCCGGCAGGAGCATAATCTGCCTGTGCCGCCCATGAGCCTCCATCTGGTCTTTATGGGCAACCCGGGCACCGGCAAGACCACCGTGGCCCGGCTGCTGGCCCAGATCTACAAGGCCATGGGCGTGTTGTCCAAGGGACAGCTGGTGGAGGTGGACCGCTCCGGCCTGGTGGCCGGCTTTGTGGGCCAGACGGCCATCAAGACCGGCGAGGTGATCCAGAAGGCCCTGGGCGGCGTGCTGTTCATCGACGAGGCCTACGCTCTGGCCAGTTCGGACAACGCCAACGACTTCGGCAAGGAGGCCATTGAGACCCTGCTCAAGGGCATGGAGGACCACCGGGCGGATCTGGTAGTCATCGTGGCGGGCTATACCGAGCTGATGGGCCGCTTCATCCACGCCAACCCGGGCCTGGAAAGCCGGTTCAACAAGTATTTTTACTTTGACGACTATACCGGGGATCAGCTCATGGAGATCTTTACCTCCATGTGTGCGAAGAACGGCTACACCCTGGACGAGAGCGGACGGACCTACGCCGCCAAACTGCTTCACGAGTTGTACGAGAACCGGGACGAGAACTTCGGCAACGCCCGGGATGTGCGCAACCTGTTCGAGCGGGCGGTGGCCCGCCAGGCTGACCGGGTAGCCGTGCTGGAACACCCGGACAAGGAGGCCCTGATGGCCCTTACCGAGGCAGACCTAAAAGAAGCGGAAGAAGCATAAGAAAGCCCCCCGCCGGAACTCCGGCGGGGGGCTTGTGTTTTATTTAAGCATTGGCGGGCTTTTCCGCTTTCACCAGCTTGATACAGGCGGCGATGACACCGAACAGGAACCAGTAGGTGAACATGTTCCGGGGATAGAACCAGGTGTACTCCGCCAGGCCGATGACACAGATGCCGCAGAATGCGCCGCCGACGGCGGCCAGTATCCGCTTTACCCGGGGATCGGCGGCGGCCTGGAAGGCCTTCACACTCTTTTTCAGCTGCCAGACCAGCAGGCCCAGGAAGGACAGGATGCCCCAAATGCCCGCCTCGCCCCACATCTGTAGGTAGTTGTTGTGGGTGTGGATGGGATAGGAGCCGTCAAAGTTGGTGGGATAGGTCTGGAACACCTGCTTCATTACGTCACTGCCCAGGCCAACGCCGCGCACCCAGTAGTCCTTCATCAGGTTGGCGGTGGTGTCATAAATGGCAAAGCGGTACTGGGTAGAGGAGTCCTGGGTATTGCCAATGGTGAGGATGCGGTTATAGATAGTCTCCGGCAGGAAGGGGACGGCAGCCAGGCCCAGCACCAGGAGTACCGGGATCCACCGCCAGTCCAGCAGCGCCACAAAGACCAGCACCGCCAGCGCAAGGCCGATCCAGCTGGCCCGGCCGTAGGTAAAGCCGATGGCGGCCACACCCAGGCACAGGGAGATAAAGCTGAGCAGCTTGCCCCGCCAGCGGCAGTTGAGAAAGAGCGCCAGATCCAGCGGCAGCAGCATTTCCAGCTGCTCGGCGAAGTTGTTGGGATTGTCAAAGAAGGAGTAGACCCGGCCGGGCATACCGGCGTTGACCACCATATCCTGCTGGGAGGGAACCACTTCCACTCCGATATAGCCCTGATAGCAGCCGTACAGGGCGGCCACCGACAGGCCCAGCACCGCCAGGGAGACCATCAGCTGGAGCTGTTCATACTTGTGGATGGAACTCACCACCACCAGCACCAGCAGGAAGCTGGTCAGATGGAAGGCGAAGAACCGCAGGGACATGTGGGTGGACAGAGAGCCCAGCAGAGCCAGACAGATGAAGGCCATATAGATGGTCATATAGGGGCCCAGGGTGTCCAGCTCCAGCCGATAGCTGCGCCGGGAGGCGCTGCCCACGATAAACAGGGCTGTCAGGGCCAGGGCGCCCAACAAGGCGTAGGTGTTGTTCCACATGCTGTGGGGGGCCATCAGCATCACCATCATGAACAGGCCCATAAAGAAGAAGGAAGCGCCTCCCAGAGCGCGCAGCAGGCGGCAGAACAGGCTGGCCTCCCACACTGGGCGTCCGGCCTTGTACAGCGCCTTTACAATGGCGCAGGGGATGTTGATGATAGCGGTGAACAGACGGCAGGAAATGCTCCCCGTCCAGGCCTTGGACACCACGCCCTCCCGCCAGGCGAAGCGCCACAGGACGCTGCCTGACAGCAGGCGGCGCCAGCCCCGTTCCAGCGCCAGGCACAGCCGGTTGGCGCCGCTGTGGACGGCGGCGTTTTTCAGGCCCAGCCAGACGGCCAGGAAAAACCGCAGAATGATACTGCTTTCAGTAATCGACATGGGCGAAACTACTCCTTGGAATCAGTCGTGGAGCGCCTTTTCATAGACGCCGTAGGTGTTTTTGGCCATCTTGTGGACCTCGAACTTCTCCTGGATGGTGCGCAGAGCGTTTTCCCGGCACTTGGCCGCAAAGGCGGGATCTTCCAGGAAGCACTTCATAGCCACTGCCATGGAATCGGGATTGTCGTACTCCACCAGCATGCCACAGCCCGCCTCGTCGTTGACGATATCGGAGTTGCCGCCCATATCAGTGGCGATCACCGGCAGCCCGGCGGCCATGGCCTCGATGATAAGGAAGGACAGAGCCTCATGCTGGGAGGAGTTCACATACAGGTCGGAGCCCTTGTACAGATTCTTGATGTCCTTGCGGAAGCCGATGAATTTCACCTGCTCCTCCAGACCCAACTCCTTCACCTGCTCCTTGGAAGGCTCCAGCAGGGGGCCGTCCCCTGCCAGTACCAGGGTGAAGGGCACCGCCGTCAATTCGGTGAGCCGCTTGATGGAGTCGATCAGATATTTGTGGCCCTTGTCCTCAGCAAAGCGGGAGGCGCACAGCATGACGAACCGGTCCTCGGGCAGGCCCAGCTCGGCACGCATGGTGGACTCCGTGCGGTCGCCCGCCCATGCGTCCATATCCACCGCGTTGAAGATCACCTGGATTCGGTCGCCGCTCCAGCCGTTGGCAATGAGCTGTTCCTTGCCCTTGTTGCACACGGCGATCATCTGATCCTGTTTCTTGTCCATGAACCGGTTGGACAGCCGGGTGACGAAGTCGTTGGCCAGAACGAAGTGGTTGGTGTACACCACCCGGATCTTCTGGTTGTACTTCTTGGCCAGCAGGGCGGTGTAGTGCTCCCGCAGGTAGTGGCAGTGGACCAGGTCGATGTCCCACTCCTCGCAGAGCTTGGCCAGCTCCTTGGCGGCCTTCTTGTCGAACCGGCGGCGCATCTCCACCCGGCGGCAGGGCACTCCCATCTCCTCCAGCCGCTCTACCAGCAGCCCGCCCTCATTATAGGCAAAAAAGGGCTGCACCAGCCCGTCCTGGGACAGGTAGCGCACCAGAGTTTCCACATAGCGTTCTGTGCCGGCTTTTCCGGCAAAATTGAGCAGATAGAGCACCTTCATCATGGAAGGATACCCCCTTTTTTGATATTTCAGCGCCTCCTATTTTACAGGAAACAGCCGGGGAAATCAAGGCGCAGTTGGCAGCAGGTAGGACACGCACAGGGCCAGGGCGACCAGACAGAAGCAGATCACCCCCGGGTTTTCGAAAAACACCCGCCACTTCCAGCCTGTGCTCAGTGAAACGGTGCCGGGCGCGAAGCGTAGGTCCCGCCGCAGGGCGAGGAAGAACACGATGCCCAGAATAATAGCGCCCAGCACTAGAATGGCCAGGAGCATCGTTCCGATCTCCCCCAGGGGCTCCAAAAGGGGGATGAGCCCTACGGAGATAAAGTTGATCATGGCGTGGAGCAGAATATTTTGCCAGATTCGTCCGGTGCGCAGGGCGATATAGCCCAGCACCAGGCCGATGACGAAGGCGTAGAACAGCTGATTCAGATTGCCGTGAAACAGGCCGAAGCACAGAGCCGAGGTCAGCAGGGCGAACCGGTCGCCATAGGGCCGCAGCCGGTTCAGCAGCAGCCTGCGGAACATCACTTCCTCCGCCACCGGTGCGATGACGCAGCCCAGCAGGATATTGAGCAGGATCGGGTAGGTGCCAATCTGTTCCACCGGATTGGTCACTGCCTCTCCCCGCAGCAGGCCGATGAGACCTGTCAGGGCCAGGGTGAGGTAGTTGGCCAGATACATGGCGCACAGGCAGATCACATAGCACTGAAAGAAGCGGGCAGGGCCCAGAGGCCGGGCTTCCGGACGGGGCGGGGCGGGAACGGTGCGGATCACCAGGCAGAAAAGAGGAAAGCCGACCCCGTAGACCGAGAACACCGAGAGCGCCCACAAAAAGACGGGGTCAGCCAGCAGGCCGGGTGCCAGCAGAGCTACCGGCACCGCTGCCGCTACCTGGACGACGATCATGGCAATCGTCTGGGCGAACAACGCCCAGCCCAGCCGGGAAAAATATTGGCAGTGGGCGCACAATATTTCGGGATTTGGTCTGTTCAAAGGGCTGATACGCCAGTCTTCCATAGGGTTTCCTCCACAAAAGGCAGAACATTTTCCTTTATTATATCAGGAAAGATGTAAGGGGACAAGGAACAAAATATTTGACAAGCTGTGTTTCTGTGATACAATATCTTGTGCTATGTAGAAAATTCGGGAGGAGAGAAAACCATGCCCATATCTGATAACGCCAAGGCAGTGCTGGAGCGGCGCTACCTGGCCCGGGACGAGCAGGGGAACCCCACAGAGACGGTGGACGGCCTGTTCCGCCGGGTGGCCAACGCCATTGCCGAGGGCGACCGCCATTTTGATCCCAAGGCCGACGTGGTGGCCACTGCCAAGCGCTTTTACGAAATGATGACCAACCTGGACTTTCTGCCCAATTCCCCCACCCTGATGAATGCGGGCCGGCCTCTGGGTCAGCTGTCCGCCTGCTTCGTGCTGCCGGTGGCCGACTCTATGGAGGATATTTTTGACGCCATCAAGAACGCGGCCCTCATCCACAAGAGCGGCGGCGGCACCGGCTTCTCCTTCTCCCGTCTGCGGCCCAAGGGCTCCACGGTGAATTCCACCGGCGGCGTGGCCAGCGGCCCCATCTCCTTTATGAAGGTGTTCAACGCCGCCACCGAGGCGGTGAAGCAGGGCGGCACCCGCCGGGGCGCCAACATGGGTATCCTGCGGGTGGATCACCCCGACATCATGGAGTTCATCACCTGCAAGAACGACACCAGCGAGATCACCAACTTCAACATCTCCGTGGGCATCACCGAGGCCTTCATGGAGGCGGCGGGAAAGAACGCCATGTACGACCTGGTGGACCCCGCGACCGGCCGGGTCACCGGCCAGCTCAACGCCAAGGAGGTCTTTGACACCATCGTGACCTCCGCCTGGCAGACTGGCGAGCCGGGCATCATCTTCCTGGACCGGCTCAACCGGGACAATGCGGTGCCTGGCCAGGGTGAGATCGAGTCCACCAACCCCTGCGGCGAGCAGCCCCTGCTGCCCTATGAGAGCTGCAACCTGGGCTCCATCAACCTGGTCAACCACATTACCAAGACGGTGGCGGGCTGGGTGCTGGACCGGGCCAAGCTGGAGCAGACCATCCGCACCGCCGTCCACTTCCTGGACAACGTCATTGAGGTCAACCAGTACCCCCTGCCCGAGATCGACCAGATGACCCGCTCCACCCGGAAGATCGGCCTGGGTGTCATGGGCTTTGCCGACATGCTACTCTACATGGGCGTGCCCTACAACAGCGAGGAGGGCGTGGCCCTGGCCCGGGAGATCATGGACACCATCAACACCATCGGCCACCAGGAGAGCGAGCGGCTGGCCGAGGCCCGGGGTGCCTTCCCTCTCTTTGAGCAGAGCATCTTCAAGGATGGCAAGCCTATCCGCAACGCTACCGTTACCACCATTGCTCCCACCGGCACCCTGTCCATTATTGCCGGCGTGTCCTCCGGCGTGGAGCCTGTATTTGCTTACGCCTACATCCGCAACGTCATGGACAACACCCACCTCATCGAGACCAACCAGATCCTGAAGGACAAGCTGGTGGAAGCGGGGATCTACTCCGACGAGCTGATGCAGAAGATCGTGGAGCAGGGTTCTCTGGCCCATGTGGACGGCATCCCCGACGAGATCAAGCGGGTGTTCGTCTGCGCCCACGATGTTTCTCCCATCTGGCATGTGCGGATGCAGGCCGCCTTCCAGGAGTACACCGACAACGCGGTGAGCAAGACGGTGAACTTCCCCAACTCCGCCACCAAGGAGGAGGTGGCCGAGGTCTACCGTCTGGCCTTCACTCTGGGCTGCAAGGGTACCACCATCTACCGGGACGGCAGCCGCAATGAGCAGGTGCTCAACATCGGCAAGGTCAACGACGGCAAGGAAGCCCCCGCACCCACCGGCCGCGTGTGTGAGGAGTGCCAGGTACCCCAGGAGGAGTACGGTCACATCTTGCCCCGTCCCCGCCCCGCGGTGACCACCGGCTTTACCGAGAAGGTGCGCATCGGCTGCGGCAACCTGTATATCACCGTCAACTATGATGAGAACGGTATCTGCGAGGTGTTCACCAACACCGGCCGGGCCGGCGGCTGTCCCAGCCAGAGCGAGGCTACCGCCCGCCTGGTGAGCGTGGGCATCCGCTCCGGCATGGACCCCAAGGAGATCATCCAGCAGCTCAAGGGCATCCGCTGCCCCTCCTGCCTGCGGCAGGCCGGGGTGCCGGTGACCTCCTGCCCCGACGCCATTGCCAAGGCCCTGGAGAAGGTGCTGAAGGTGTCCCAGAGCGGCGGCCATGAGCCCGTTCCCGCCCCTATCAGCGCCACCGCCAAGGCTGCGGCGCCCATTCCCCGGCCGGGTATGACCCCCGCTGAGGCCAAGCTGGCCAAGTTCTGCCCCGAGTGCGGAGCGCGGCTGGAGCATGAGGGCGGCTGCGTCACCTGCCGTGACTGCGGCTACTCCAAGTGCGGATAAGAGAAAATAGAAAACCGCCCCGCGTCCGATCAGGACGCGGGGCGGTTTTTTATTGTCAGGGCTGTGCATCCAGCGGGTCCACCACAGTACGGAAGGTGTGGCGGAGGAACGCGACGCTCAGACAGACGGCGGCCACCTCGGCGATGGGGAAGGCCAGCCAGACCAGATCCAGATTCCCGGTGAGGGAGAGCAGGAAGGCGGCGGGCAGCAGCACCACCAGTTGACGGATGATGGAGATAAACATGCTCAGCACGCCGCTGCCCAGGGCCTGGAAGGTGGAGGAGCAGATCACGTTGAAGCCGGCGAACACGAAGCACAGGCTGATGATCCGCAGGGCGGGCACGCCGATGCGCAGCATGTCGGCCGAGGCTTCGAAGATGCCCAGAATAGGGGCGGGGAACAGCTGGATGACAGCCAGACCCACCAGCATGATACCCACCGCCAGCAGGGCGCCGAAGCGGACGGCCTCCACCAGACGCTTTTTCTTCCGGGCACCGTAATTGTAGGAGACGATGGGCACCAGTCCGTTGTTCAGACCGAACACAGGCATGAACACAAAGCTCTGAAGCTTGAAGTAGACGTTGAATACCGCCACCGCCGTGGAGGTGAAGGAAATGAGAATCAGGTTCATGCCGAAGGTCATGATGGAGCTGATGGAGTTGAGGACGATGGTGGGCACACCCACGCTGTAGATCTGGCGGATGATCCGGCCACTGGGCTGGAAGCCCTTCAGGGTGGGCTGAATATCGTGGTTGCAGGTGATGTTGAAGACCAGCGCCAGAATGGCGGCCACGATCTGGCCCAATACAGTGGCAGCGGCTGCGCCGGCCACACCCATTTTGGGGAAGGGCCCCAGGCCGAAGATAAGCACCGGGTCCATAACGATGTTGATGACGGCACCCACGCCCTGGGTGATCATGGTGTGGAAGGTGCGGCCGGTGGACTGGAGCAGACGCTCGAACATGACCTCCAGGAAGATGCCGAAGGACAGTCCGCCGCAGATCCGCAGGTAAGCAGCGCCCTGCCGGGCGATCTCCGGAGTGGCCTTTTGCAGCTCAAAGAAGGGCTGGGCGAACAGCAGGGCGATGGCCATAAAGACCACCGAGCTGATGGCTGCCAGCAGTACCCCGTTTTCCGCCGAGCGGTTGGCCGTCTCCTGGTCTTTGGCGCCCAGACTGCGGGAGAGCAGGGCATTGACACCTACGCCGGTACCCACCGATACGGCGATCATCAGGTTCTGAAAGGGGAAGGCCATGCCCACTGCCGTCAGAGCATCCTCGCTGATCTTGGCCACAAAGTAGCTGTCCACCACATTGTAAAGAGCCTGGACCAGCATGGAGATCATCATGGGCAAAGACATGGAGAGAACCAGCCGTTTGATCGGCATGACTCCCATCTTGTTCTCGCTCGCTTGTGACATAATCCGCCTCCTGCCGCAAAATAGAACCGCAGCATACCGCTGCGGTCAAATACACACGTATTAGGAACGAATCCTTATTGTATAGGAATAAAAATTGTTAGTCAAGACGTTTTTTCCGGAAGAAAAGAAATTTTTCTGCACCGCCGGACAGGAACAGCCATAGGATGAGGTGCGGAAAAGAAACCTTCCCATACCTTTCATAAGGAGATGGATCTGATATGAACGATGGTTTTCTCAACACCCTTGGGGTGGGAGAGAGCGGTGTGGTGGCCGGCGTGGAGGCGGAGAGCGCCATGCGCCGGCGGCTGTTTGATTTGGGGCTGGTGCCCGGTACCGCCGTCACCTGTACAGCAGTCAGCCCCGCAGGCGACCCGGCGGCCTACCTGATCCGGGGCGCCGTCATTGCCATCCGGGGGCGGGATGCGGCTGGCGTGCGGCTGGGAGGCGAGCTGTGGGATTAGCACGGGAGCGGGTGGTGGCCCTGGCCGGCAATCCCAATGTGGGCAAATCCACCGTGTTCAATGCCCTCACCGGCCTGCGCCAGCACACTGGAAACTGGCCAGGCAAGACGGTGGTCACTGCCCAGGGCCGCTGTACCCACCGGGACCGGGACTATGTACTGGTGGATCTGCCCGGTACTTACTCGCTGATGGCCCATTCCCCGGAGGAGGAGACGGCCCGGGACTTTTTTTGCTTCGGCGGTGCGGATGGGGCGGTGGTGGTGTGTGACGCCACCTGTCTGGAGCGCAACCTGAACCTGGTGCTCCAGGTGCTGGAGCTCCAAAGCCGTACCGTGGTATGCGTCAACCTGCTGGACGAAGCGGGGCGGAAAGGCGTCCGGGTGGATCTGGACGCGCTGTCGGAAAGGCTAGGCGTGCCGGTGGTAGGTGCCTCCGCCGGCCGGGGCAAGGGGCTGGATGAGCTGCTGAACCGGGTGGAGGAGGTGCTGGACTGCCGGGAGCCGCCCAAACCACTGATGGTGCGCTACCCCCCGGCGGTGGAATTTGCGGCGGCCACCCTGACGCCCCTGCTGGGGCGGCGGCTGAAGGGACGCCTGCCCGCCCGCTGGACGGCGCTGCGGCTGCTGGAGGGGGACGGCTCCCTGCTGGACGCCCTGTCCGCCGCTCTGGACTGGGACCCCAGGCAGGACGGGGAAGTGCGGCAGGCAGTGGAGGAAGCCAGAGCCGACCTGGCCCGGACCGGACTGGAGCCGGCGGAGCTCAACAGCGTACTGGTGTCCGCCCTGCTGCGCACCGCCCGGGAGATTGCCCAGGCTGCGGTGACTGCACAGCAAAAGCCGGAGGAGGACAGGGACCGGCGGCTGGACCGGGTCCTGACCCACCGCTATGCCGCCATTCCCATGATGATCCTGCTGCTGGCGGGGGTGCTGTGGCTTACCATCCAGGGCGCCAACTATCCCTCTGCCCTGCTGTCCGACGGCCTGTTCTGGGTCCAGGACAGATTGACTGACTTGTTTGCCTGGCTGGGAGCCCCGGAGTGGCTCCACGGCGCCCTGGTGCTGGGGGTGTACCGGGTGCTGGCCTGGGTGGTCAGCGTTATGCTGCCCCCTATGGCCATCTTCTTTCCACTGTTCACCCTGTTGGAGGACTTCGGCTACCTGCCCCGGGTGGCCTTTCTGCTGGATCACGCCTTTCAGAAGGCCAGGGCCTGCGGCAAACAGGCCCTCACCATGTGCATGGGCTTCGGCTGCAACGCCGCCGGTGTGGTAGGCTGCCGCATCATCGATTCCCCTCGGGAGCGGCTTATTGCCATACTCACCAACAGTTTTGTACCCTGCAACGGCCGCTTTCCCACCCTCATCGCCGTCATCACCATGTTTTTTGTGGGAGCGGAGGGGGGCGCGTGGGCTGGCCTGAAGGCGGCCCTGCTGCTGACGGGGGTCATCGTGCTGGGGGTGTTGGCTACCTTCCAGGTCTCCCGGCTGCTCTCCGCCACGGTGCTGAAGGGGGTACCGTCCTCCTTTACGCTGGAGCTGCCCCCTTACCGCAAGCCCCGGGTGGGCCAGGTCATCGTCCGGTCCATTCTGGACCGCACCATTTTCGTGTTGGGCCGGGCGGCAGCGGTGGCCGCCCCGGCGGGGCTGGTGATCTGGCTGTGTGCCAACGTGACGGTGGGCGATATGACCATTCTGGACCATGTTACCGGATTTCTGGACCCCTTTGCCCGGCTGATCGGGCTGGACGGGGTGATCCTGACGGCTTTTATCCTGGGTTTTCCCGCCAATGAGATCGTCATTCCCATTGCCATCATGGCCTACCTCTCCACCGGCACCATTCAGGATGCGGAGGGCCTGGGTGCCCTCCACCAGCTGCTGGTGGACAACGGCTGGACCTGGCTGACGGCGGTATGCACCCTGTTGTTTTCCCTGTTCCACTGGCCCTGCTCCACCACCTGCCTCTCTATTGCCAAGGAGAGCGGCAGCTTCAAGTGGACGGCGCTGGCGGTCATGCTGCCCACCGGAGTGGGTGTGCTGATGTGCTTCTGTGTAGCCACGGCCGCCCGGCTGCTGGGATTGGCATAAAATCAGGCGGAGCCTGCCGTACATGTACGGCAGGCTCCGCCATTAGAAGGGAGTATAGGGAACTTAGACAAACATGGGGATGAAATACAGGCCCAGGCAGGTGATCACGATCCAGAACACACAGATGAAGGCCATGAAGCCCCACACGTCCTTCAGCTTCATGCCGACCACGCTCAGAGCCGGGATGACATACAGAGGCTGCAGCAGGTTGGTGCACTCGTCGCCCAGAACGAAGGCGTTCAGGCAGGTGGCCAGGTCGGCGCCCTGGATGTTCTGCACGGTCTGCACGATCAGGGGACCCTGCACGGTGAACTGGCCGCCCTGGGAGGGGATGAACAGATTGACCAGGCAGGCGGACAGGAAGGTGAAGACGGGCAGGGTGGTGGCGGTGGCCACGGAGGTGATGGCGCTGATGAGCACGGAGCCCAGGCCGCCCTCGATGTACATCATGCCCATGATGGCGCCGTAGAAGGGGAACTGCATGATGATATCGGTGGCCAGGTGCAGGGAGTCGGCGTGGGCGTTAATCCAGGCGGTGGGCTGGGGGAACAGGAAGCAGTTGATGCCCACGAACAGGAAGATGACCAGGTTCATGTTCAGCGCGCCGAAGAAGCCCTTGGTGGCAAAGTCATAGATGATGTTTGCAAAGATGAAGGCGCCCACGACCCACATGATGGGCTTGCAGGTATTCATCTTCTGGGCAAAGGTAGAGGCCTTCTCGGTGATCTTGTAGTCGTTGGGGACCACGTCGGCCTGGGTGGCCACGTCCCGCAGCTCAATGAGTTCGTCCTCGCCGGGCTGGGTGAACATCACGATCAGGGTGAAGGCGATGGCCAGCACGAAGAACAGAACCACGTTGGGGGTATTGTAGCAGGTCTCCAGCACGGTCATGGTGTGGCCCACGATCTCAGCGTAGGAGCTGCCCTCGGTGGCCAGGTTGGAATACAGGGTGGCGGAGGGCCCAAGGCACTGGCCCAGGATCATGCAGGTGTAGCCGCCGGCCACCATCATGGGGAAGTGCAGGCCCTTGACCCGCTTGGCCAGCTGCATGGCCAGGATGGGGGTGACAATGGTGCAGAAGGCGTAGTTGATCATGGAGGTAACATAGCCGAAGATCATCATGAGGAGGATCGCGGCGTAGCGGTTGTGCACGTGGCTGGCCATGGCGTTGAGCAGCTTGCTGACCTGGGGGCTGCGGGCGCAGGTGGCGCACACGCAGACCAT
>CALWXT010000009.1 GCA_944385575.1 uncultured Flavonifractor sp.
TATTACGGGCTGTACAGCGAGCAGAAAATCGTATATAGTAAGCTGCGGCCTGAATTTATTGACAAAAAGGCCAACGACGAACATCACTGACCGGCAAGAGGACGTGGAAAAGCATGAACATCTTTGATATCATGGGCCCCATTATGGTGGGGCCCAGTTCCTCTCACACAGCGGGAGCTGCCCGGATCGGCTATATGACCCGGCGCCTGCTGGGGAGCCAGCCGGTGAAGGCGGAGCTGCTGCTCCACGGTTCTTTTGCCGCCACCGGCGCGGGACACGGCACCGACAAGGCCCTGGCCGCCGGCCTGCTGGGTATGCGGCCCGACGATCCCAGACTGCCCCGGTCCTTTGAACTGGCGGCCCAGGCGGGTATGGAACTGACTTTGGGCAAAACCGTGCTCCGGGGCGCCCATCCCAACACTGTGCTGCTGCGGGTGGAGGACGGAAAGGGCAAGCGTCTGGAGGTGGTGGCGTCCTCCCTGGGCGGCGGCCGGGTGAAGGTGTGCTCCATCGACGGACTGGACGCCAGCTTCACCGGGGAGCTGCCCACCCTTATTATCCGCAACGAGGACCGGCCCGGCATGGTGGCGGAGGTGTCCGCCATCCTGTCCAGGCGCCGGGTGAACATCGCCGCCATGCAGCTCTACCGCAATACCCGGGGCGGCCTGGCCGTCATGGTCATTGAGAGCGACCAGCCTGTGTGGGAGGCGGCGGTGGAGGAGCTGCGGGCCTGCCCGGGCATCCAGCGGGTCACCTGTCTGACACCGGAGGAGGAATAACCATGGCATTTTCATCTGTTGAAGGGCTGCTGGCCGCAGCCCGTACCCGCCCGATATGGGAGGCGGTGCTGGAAGACGATTGTACAGACCGGGGCGTGGACCGTAAGCGGTCCCTGGCCCAGATGTCCGCCCTGTGGGCGGCCATGGCGCCCCCGGTGGCGGAATATGACCCTGCCGCCCGCTCCCATAGCGGGCTGATCGGCGGGGCAGGGGCATTGCTGGAGGGAGAAGGCCCCGGCCTGTGTCCGCCTTTCCTGCGGCAGGTGATGGCCGCGGCTTTGAAGACGGGGGAGTGCAATGCCTGCATGAAGCGCATCGTGGCCGCCCCCACCGCCGGCTCCAGCGGCGTACTCCCCGCGGTGCTCATCCCCCTCCAGGCCCGGGACAGTCTGAAGGACGAGCAGATGGTGGAGGCCCTCTATGTGGCCGCTGGTTTTGGCCAGGTCATCGCCACCCGGGCCTCCATCTCAGGGGCGGAGGGAGGCTGTCAGGCTGAGGTGGGCTCCGCTTCCGCCATGGCCGCCGCCGCGCTGGTTCACCTGATGGGGGGCACAGGGGAGCAGATGGCCCACGCCTGTGCCCTGGCCCTGGCCAATACCCTGGGCCTGGTGTGTGACCCGGTGGCCGGGCTGGTGGAGGTGCCCTGCGTCACCCGCAATGTGATGGGGGCCATGAATGCCCTCTCCTGCGCCGAACTGGCTCTGTCCGGAGTGCAGAGCGCCATCCCCTGCGACGAAGTCATCGACGCCATGCGCTCGGTGGGGGAGGCCCTGCCCGCATCCCTGCGGGAGACCGGCGGCGGCGGTTTGGCGGCGACGCCCACCGGCCGAAGGATCGCCGAGGGCATGTAATCAATCAGTAAGGAGAAATAACGATGCTGCGATTTGATCATTTCAATTTTAACGTCCTGGATCTGGAACGCTCCCTGGCCTTTTACAGGGAAGCCCTGGAGCTGGTACCGGTAGAGGAGAAAAACGCCGCCGACGGCTCTTTCAAGCTGGTCTACCTGGGAGACGGAGAGACCGGATTCCGGCTGGAGCTGACCTGGCTGCGGGATCGAACCGAGCCCTATGACCTGGGAGAGCAGGAGTTCCATCTGGCCTTCCGCACAGACCGGTTTGACGAATTGCTGGAACGGCATAAGGCCATGGGCTGCGTCTGCTTTGAGAACCCGGAGATGGGCGTTTACTTCATAGAAGATCCGGACGGCTACTGGATCGAAATGGTCTCACTCAAAGGTTAAGGAGGCGGCCGCGTGCTTTTTTCCAGTTCTGTATTCCTGTTTTTGTTTTTACCCGGAGTACTCATCGTCTATTACCTGTTCCTGCGCCGCTGGCGGCAGGCCCAGAATATCTTTCTGTTGGCGGCCTCCCTGGTATTTTACGCCTGGGGGGAGCCCTGGTTCGTGCTGGTGATGATGCTCTCTATCGTAGTCAATTACGGCTTCGGACTGTGGGTGGCCCGTGGACAGTCCACGGGCACGAAAGTGCCCGTGCTGATGGCCGTCTTGTTCAATTTGAGTATCCTATTCGTATTTAAGTATCTGACTTTTACGCTGGGTATTCTGAACCGCCTGGGCGGGAGCTTTGTGATCCCCGGTATTGAGCTGCCCATCGGCATTTCCTTCTTCACCTTCCAGGCTCTCAGCTACGTGCTGGATGTCCAGCGGGGCAGAGGACTGGTGCAGCGTTCCCCCCTGAAGGTGGGTCTGTACATCTCTTTCTTTCCCCAGCTTATTGCCGGCCCCATCGTCAAGTATGAGACGGTGGCCGACCAGATCGACAACCGGAAGGAGACCTGGGCGGACTTTTCCGCCGGGTGCAGCCGGTTCATCGTGGGCCTGGGGAAGAAGGTGCTGCTGTCCAATCAGCTGGCCTTGGTGGCTGACCGGGCCTTTGCTCTGGAGAGCGCGGACAAGCTGACCCTCTCCTTCGCCTGGCTGGGCGCCCTGTGTTATACCTTCCAGATCTACTATGATTTCTCCGGCTATTCCGACATGGCCATCGGCCTGGGTAAAATGTTTGGCTTCCACTTTTTGGAGAACTTTAACTATCCCTATATTTCCAAATCCATCACCGAATTCTGGCGGCGGTGGCACATTTCTCTGTCCACCTGGTTCCGGGATTATGTCTACTTCCCGCTGGGAGGCAGCCGGGTATCCTCCAAGGCAAAGCATATTCGCAACCTGTTTGTGGTATGGCTGCTAACTGGTATCTGGCACGGTGCCAACTGGACCTTTATCGCCTGGGGCCTGTTCTATTTCGTCCTGCTGGTGCTGGAGAAGTACGGACATCTGGGCCGGGGCTGGCCGGCGGTGTGCCAGTGGCTGTTTACCTTCCTGATGGTCAACTTTGCCTGGGTACTGTTCCGGGCGGAGGGGCTGGGTCAGGCAGCTGGCTATCTGGCGGCTATGTTCGGCCAGGGCGCCGGGCTGTGGAGCGCTGAGACCGGCCTATTCCTCCGGGAGAACTGGACGGTGCTGCTGGCCGGTGCGATCTTTGCCGCGCCTGTAGCACCCACCCTGCGGGACTGGGCGGCCAAGCGCAGCAGCGCTCTGCTGGATGTGGGTTACGCCCTGCTGGCGGCCTGCGTATTCCTGGTGTCGGCCAGCTTCATCATCAAGGGGACCTACAATCCCTTCATCTATTTCAATTTTTAACAGGAGGGACCTATGAAACGACGTGATACCATAACTGCCCTCCTGTTCCTGCTGCTGACGGCAGGCGGGCTGCTGCTGACCGCCACCGCCTTCCTGGGCGGCGAAGGCAAGCTGGAGACGCTGCTCAAGACCACGGTGCGGGAGCGTGACCCGATGGTCCTGCTGGAGGGGGCGGAGAGCGCGGTGAACAGCGACCTGGACCGGGACCATCTGTTTATCCAGCTTTACGGCGGCGTGCAGAACCTTTCCGGACGGCGTGTCATTCAGGATATGGTAGCGGGCAATACGGTGGCCAAGCTGACTACCGGGGCGCTGAACTTTGTGAATCTGGGAGCTGCTGCCCAGCCGGATCAGGCGGCGGTGGACACCCGGGCGGAGGCCACGGCGGAGCTTGCCGAAGCGCTGGAGGAGCTGGGCGTTCCCTACCTCTATGTGGCCGCACCCCAGAAGATCCAGCGGGGAGGCGATACCTTGCCCAAGGGGCTGGAGGAAAACGGAAACGCCACCTGCGACGCCTATCTGGAGGGCCTGGACCGGCTGGGGGTAGACTATATCGACCTGCGGCCGCTGTTTGAGAGCAACGGCATCTACTCCAACTGGTTTTTCTATACCGACCACCACTGGAAACCGGAGGCGGCCTTCTTTGCCTGGCAGTATCTAGCCGGCGAGCTGGATGTGCGCTATGGCATCGAGACCTCTGCTGTTCTGACCGACCCCAACAACTGGCAGACCACCGTGCTGGAGGACTTCTTCCTGGGCAGCCAGGGCAAGCGGGTGGGCACCCTGTACGCCGGGACGGATGATTTCACCATCTATACCCCGAAATTTGATACCAGCCTCACCTATACCAACAGCGACGGCAGCTTTACCCGCACCGGCCCCTTCAACCAGTCGGTGTGCTTCCCCGAGCGGGTAGCCCAGCGGGACTGGTTCAACGGCAACCCCTACACTTACTACTCCGGCGGGGACTACGGCATGGCCGCCATGGTCAACCACAACAATCCGGACGGTCCCAGGGTGGTGCTGCTGCGGGAGTCCTTCGGCTGCGCCCTGGCCCCCTTCCTGTCCCTGTCCTGCTCGGAGCTGACCACCATCGACCTGCGGCATTTTACCGGGGACCTGATGGAGACCTTAGAGGAGCTGGAGCCCGACCTGGTGCTCACCCTCTATACCGCCAGCACCGCAGGGCTGGACAATATGTTTGAATTTTTCAAGACGGAGTGAACGGATTGGACGCACAACACAAGCAGCCCTCCTTCCGGCGGCTGGATCTCCACTATATCGTGATGCAGGCGGGATTCTGGGCCATGTTTGCCGCCGTGGTGGCCTACCAGACCGCCCTGCTGCTGGATCGGGGCTTTTCCAACGGGGAGGCGGGGCTGATGACAGCAGTGCGCTGCCTGGCGGGCATTATCTGCCAGCCCCTGCTGGGCGGCTTTGCCGACCGGCATCCAGAGCTGCCCCTGAAGCACATCGTCACCCTCTCCCTGGTGCTCTCCCTGGGTGCGGGCGCCTGGTACTGGCTCGCCCCGGGCATGGGCCTGTGGGAGACTACCCTGGTGTGGGCGGTGATCGGCGGATTGGAGGTATCCTCCTATCCCCTGATGGACGCCATGGCCATTCAGTTCATCAATGACGGCGTGCCCATCCGGTACAGCCTGGGCCGGGGCATTGGCTCTATGGCCTACGCCCTGGTGTGCGTGCTGCTGGGTGCCCAGGTGAAGCGCTTCGGCCTGGAGAGCACCTTACTCACCCACCTGCTCCTGGTGGTGGGCGAGGCTGTGCTGGTGGCCACCTACCCGGCTTACCGGGGTGCCAGACGCACCCCGGAGCAGACGGGACCCAAGCCCCAGTCGGCCCTGTCCCTGCTGAAAAGCAATCCCCGGTTCACCCTGATGCTGGCGGGTGTGCTGCTGGGCCTGACGGGAATCATGCCCCTGTCCAATTTCCTGGTGAACATTGTGACCAGCAGGGGAGGCAGCGAGTCCGACCTGGGCCTGGCGCTGTTCCTCATGGGAGCGGCGGAGCTGCCCACCGCCTGGTTCTTCGGCAGGCTGCTGCGGCGGCTGGGCAGCGGGAAACTGGTGATGCTCAGCATGCTGTTCGGTACCCTGAAGGGCGTATTGCTGCTGCTCACCACCGGCTTCCTGGGCGTGCTGCTGGTGCAGCCCATTCAGGTGCTGGGCTACGGCCTGTTTACCCCGGCGTCGGTATATTTTGTCAATGAATCGGTGCCGGAGGCCGACCGTGTCCGGGGCCAGACGGTGATGATGGTGGCTTCCAACGGCCTGGGCGGCATGCTCGGCGGCCTGCTGGCCGGATGGACGCTGGACCTGGGAGGCGCAAACCTGATGCTGGCCGGTTGTATTGCCTGTGGCTGCGTGGGTACCATGCTCTGCTTATTGGCATTAAGAAAAAACACTTCGATTTCCTCTTTCCAAAATGGGTCAAATGGTGTATGATGTTTCCGTATTTTTGATAATTCAAACATGAGAACGGATACCCAATGGAGGTACGATAATGAGAAAGACGAAAATCATCTGCACCCTGGGCCCTGCTGTGGACAACGAGGAGACCATTGAGAAGCTGATCCGTACCGGCATGAACGCAGCCCGGTTCAACTTTTCCCATGGCAGCCATGCTGAGCAGCTGGCCCGGCTGAATATGTTCAAGAAGGTGCGGGACACCCTGGGCGCCCCCGTGGCTACCATCCTGGACACCAAGGGTCCGGAAATCCGCATCAAGACCTTTGCCAACGGCCCGGTCACGCTGAACCAGGGTCAGACCTTTACCCTGACCACCGACGACGTGCCCGGGGACGAGACTCAGGTGTCCGTGACCTATGAGAACCTGCACAAGGAAGTGGGTCCCGGCTGCCGCATTCTGGTGGACGACGGCCTGATCGAGCTGCGGGTCCAGAGCGTGGAGGGTCACGCCATCCACTGCGAGGTGGAAAACGGTGGCCCCCTGTCCAGCAACAAGTCCATCAATATCCCCGATGTACACATCCTGCTGCCCTCCCTTACCGACAAGGACCGGGAGGACCTGAAGTTTGCTGCTGAGCACGACTTTGATTTCATCGCCGCCTCCTTCGTCCGTAAGGCCAGCGATGTGGAGGATATCCGGGCCGAGCTGCATAAGCACGGCGGGGACCGCATCCGCATCATTGCCAAGATCGAGAACCGGGAAGGCGTGGAGAACATTGACGCCATCATTGCCGCCGCTGACGGCATCATGGTGGCCCGTGGCGACCTGGGCGTGGAGATCCCCGCCCATGAGGTGCCCATCCTCCAGAAGCGGATGATCAAGGCCACCATCCGTGCGGGCCTGCCGGTCATCACTGCCACTCAGATGCTGGACTCCATGATCCGCAATCCCCGTCCCACCCGGGCTGAGGTGTCCGACGTGGCCAACGCCGTGTTTGACGGTACGTCCTGCGTGATGCTCTCCGGCGAGACCGCCTCCGGCAAGTACCCCATCGAGGCTCTGGCCACCATGGTGAATACTGTTACCGCTGCGGAGGAGGCCATCGACTACTGGGGCCGCTTCCGGGAGCGCAGCTTGCTGCCTGTGGTGTCCGGCATCAGCGACGCCATTACCCATTCCTGCTGCCTGACCGCCATGGATCTGAACGCCTCTGCCATCCTGGCGGCCACCAAGTCCGGTTATACCGCCAAGGTCATTTCCCGGTTCCGGCCCGCCTGCCCCATTGTGGCGTTGTGCCAGAACGAGTCCACCCGGCGGCAGCTGGCCATCTCCTGGGGTGTGCACGCCTATCTGTCCGGTGAGGTGGATTCCACCGACCGGATGTTCTCCCTGGCGGTGGATGTGGCCCGAAAGGAAGGGGCCGTGAAGCCGGGCGAGACGGTGGTCATCACCGCCGGCGTGCCTCTGGGCAAGTCCGGCACCACCAACCTCATCAAGGCCCAGGTCGTGGGCGAAGGTTTCTGATTCCATCTGATACCCTCCGGGTGATGCCCGGAGGGTATTTTTTGCGGCTTTTTCCAGATGAAACCACCCCGCCGCCCTGCATAGGTAAAAGAAACCTGCGGATAATAAGGGCTGTAACCACAACCGCAGGAGGAGTTTGGATATGAAAGCGACTGGCATCGTACGCCGCATCGACGATCTGGGACGGGTGGTGATCCCCAAGGAGATCCGCCGCACCATGCGCATCAGGGAAGGCGACCCCCTGGAGATCTATACCGACAAGGACGGCGGCGTCATTTTTAAAAAGTACTCCCTGATGGGTGGCCTGGGCGACTTCGCCGGGCAGATGTGCGAAACGCTGAACAAGACCACCGGTAAGATCGCGGTCATCACCGACCGGGACGCCTGTATCGCCGTAGCGGGTACACCCCGCCGGGAGCTGGCGGACAAGCGGATTTCCTCTGAGCTGGAGCAGATCATGGAGGGCCGCCAGATCTACCAGGCGTCGTCCGGCAGCAGTCCTGTCCCGGTGTGTGAGGACAGCGACAAATATGTGGCCACCTGTGCGGCCCCCATCCTGTCCGAGGGCGACGTGCTTGGCTGTGTGCTCTTTGTCAGCAGCGATCCCGAGCAGGCCAGCGACGAGACAGACTATAAGCTGGCTCAGACTATCGCCGGCTTTCTGGGCCGCCACATGGAATCCTGAACAGGAACGCCCCCTTTGCCTTGGCAAAGGGGGCGTGTCCTTATCTGCGGTGCTCAGGAGCAGAACCGATGGTTGCCGATCACCTTAATCAGCGGCCGGCTCCAGATCCAGGCACTGGTGGCGGTGTTGGGGTTGAAATAGTAGATGGCTCCGCCGCTGGGGTCGGCGCCGTTGAGGGCTTCCTGCGCAGCACGCACCGCCGACTGGGCTACCGGCTGGTCGATCTGCCCGTCCACCATACAGGTAAAAGCGCCGGGCTGATACACCACGCCGGCAATGGTGTTGGGGAAGGAGGGGTGCTCCACCCGGTTGAGGATTACCGCTCCCACCGCCACCTGACCGCTGTACGGCTCACCCCGGGCCTCCGCCGAGATGACCCGGGCCAGCAGGTCTACGCTCTCCCACTGGCTGGTGCTGCTTCCGCCGTCCTGCATGCCCAATGCCCGCAGGGTGGCGGGGCCCACGATTCCGTCCGGTGTCAGACCGTTTTTCCGCTGAAAGTACTTTACCGCCTGGGTGGTCTGGCTGCCGAAGACGCCGTCCACTGAGCCGTCGTAATAGCCCCAGTTTTTCAGCTTGCTCTGGATGACCCGGACCTGTTCTCCGGTGGAGCCCTGCCGGTAGGTGGCCGCCTGGGCCTGCTGGGCCAGCACGATGACCGCGATATTCAGGATAAAAAGCAGGGCCAGGGCCCCGGCTAATCTGCGTTTATTGACACGCATCCTTCCGCCTCCCTTTCTCACTGAAGCTAGTGTACGGAGCCGGCGGAGCGGTTATGAGCGCCAATCTATTCCACGGTGGGAATAAGCGCCGCCCGCATGGGACATACTGGAATAAAGATGGAAAGGATGTGGGTCATGATGGTACAGGGTGTGTCCCGGCAGGTCATTGTGGTGCGGTCTCCCGACCCCCGATTTTTTGAGCAGGCGATCTTTATTGTCAAGGAGGATGCCTTTAAAAAAGGTGTCACCGCCGACGAGGTGCTTCAGGAGGCACGTCGGGCGGCGGACGGCTATCTGCGGAAAAATACCCGCTGGAACAAGCTGTGGCGGCGGGTGCCGGGGCCGGTCTACGCCGCGGCGGGAGCGGTAGCCGCCACCCTGTGCTGGTGCATGGCGCTGGCGCTGTAAGGTGCAAAAAGGGAAGGGTCTGCGGACCCTTCCCTTTTTTATGTTATTTGCTCCAAGGATAGCAGAGGGGCTCCAGAGTGTCGGGATCCAGAAGGAATACCTTGATGTGCTTGGCGGTATTGATGGGAAGGGAATAGGTCACTCTGCCCTCCTCGGGTGTGAGGAATACGCTGCGGCGCTCCATCAGCTTGCCGCCGTCATAGCTGGCAGCACAGAGGAGGACCGGCCCCATATCTTCGCTGACCTGGAGGGTCACGGCAGCGCGGTCGTAGCACAGGATGGAGATGGGCGCTTTGGCCTCCCAGACGAACCAGGGCAGGTCTCCGCTCTGCTGGTTGAGCTCCCAGACGCCGGTGAGATCCCAGCCCATGCCGGTATAGGTGTCGGCGCTGGCGAGGGCGGCGGAGGTGAGGGAGGTGGCGCCGCTGGTGGAGACCCTAATGTCGTAGCCCCGGTTGGCCACGCCGGTGAGGTACCGGTTGCCGCTGGCGCTGTTGTAGCGGTAGGCCACCGCATAGGAGTTGAACGCAACGCCGCCCTGGGAGCCGACAAAATAATTGTAATAGGAATCCACATACCGGCAGGCCACCAGGCAGTTTTTGATGGAGCCGGAGTAGTTGCAGTGCCCGGCGATGCCGCCGGCGTATGCGGCATTGCAGGCGCCGGCGGACACGTCACCGGAGTTGTAGCAGGACTGGATGGTGGTGCCGCTGCGGTAAAACTGCCCCACAATGCCCCCCGCGTAGCACTGGTAACACTCCAGCTCGCCGCCCACTACGTCGCCCTGGTTGTAGCAGTTGGACAGGCTGGAGTCGCTGGCGCCGGCGATGCCGCCCAGGACGAAGGTGCCGCCGGTGCGGCCGTAACACAGCATCCCCTCCACCTGGGCCAGGTTGCGGCACTGGCTGACGGTGAGACCGCTGCTCAGCCGGCCGAACACGCCGCCGCAGTAGGCGTTGGTGGTGGTGTCGTCGGTGGTGATCTCCCCGTCATTGCTGCAGCGGGTCAGGGTATAGCTGCCCGACTCAACGTAGCCCGCCACGCCGCCTATGCAGATCGTGGGGGCGTCACAGACGTAAATGCTGGCCCGGTTGGAGCAGTCGGTCAGGGAGGCGGCGGCATAGCCCGCCAGGCCGCCCACATGGAGCTGCATACTGCTGTAGCTGCTGCCCACCACGAACAGCGAGCCGGTGACATAGCAGTTGGAGAGGGTGGTGCCGCCGTCCAGCCGGCCGGCCACGACGCCCGCGTTGATCGTTCCCGAGGCGGCAAAGGAAAGGGAGACCTGCTCCAGCCCCACGTTCTTGATGTCCGCGCCGTATGTCACCCCGAACAGGCCGGCGTAGCTGCCGGCGGGGGAGGTGATGGTCAGGCCCCGGATCACCCGTCCGCAGCCGTCGAAGGTGCCGGTAAAGGGGGCCGACTCCGTGCCGATGGGGGTCCAGTTTGTATAGCCGGACAGGTCCAGGTCGGCGGTAAGGGCGTAGGAGCCGTCCAGAGGGTAGTCCGGATCGGTTCCGATGCGGGCAAGGGCATCCGGGCTGTCGATGGGGGTGGCGGTGAGGTCGGGGTCCCCCACCTCACCCGGGAAAGGGCCGCCGGGCTCTTCCGGGACCTGGATGGGAGACACCTTGAAATGGGCGGTGAGGGTGACGGCGCAGTCAGGCAGGGTGAAAGCCACGGAACTGTTCGACGGATAGGCCAGGTTCACACCCTCGCAGCTCCAGTGGTCGAAGAGCCAGTTCCGATCCGGAACCGCGTTCACTGTAATATACTCGCCGGGGGCGAAGAAACTGATCGCCTCGGTGGCTGGTTCCTTGGAGCCCTGGAGCCAGTCGGAGGAGCTGCTGCCCCGGGCGGTGATTTTGCCGCCGGTTCCGGCCTGGATGGTGACCGACCGGGCGTACAGCGTATAGTCCCGTTCATTGCACTGGACGCTTTTGAAACCGGCGCAATAATTGCTGCTGGTGGTATAGCCCAGCTGCTTGTCGGAGTTGGAGCCGCAGGCCAGCACGGAGTAGTCCTCCTTGACGATCAGGGTAAAGTCATCACCTGCCTCTGCCAGCAGCACGTCCTCCGCCATTTTGACAGGGACCGAACTGTCGGTGCGTGTGCCGTTGCCCAGCTGGCCATACATGTTGCGCCCCCAGCCCCAGAGGGTGCCGCTGCTGTCCAGGGCCACGATGTGCATAGATCTCGTGGAGATGGCGGTGATGTTTTCCAGACCCGACACCTGGACAGGCACTTCGCTGCCCCGGTTTTCCGTGCCGTTACCCAGCTGGCCCTCCCAGTTGCGGCCGCAGGCCCATACGGTGCCGTCCTCTGCCAGGGCGGCGCAGAAATAATCGCCGATGGCAAAGGAGCGGATCTTCCCGCAGGGCCAGTCCAGCTTGGTGGGGGTGGTGAGGGAGGTATCGCTGGTGCCGCTCTCCAGAGTGCCGAACCGGCCAAAGTAGTCGTCATAGCCCCACACATAGACCGAGCCGTCGGCAGCTTTGGCCGCTGAGCCGTTAGGGCCGGCCCAGATGGCTGTCACTGTCGGCAGTCCTGCGATTTGGACGGGCTGAGTCAGGACTGTCCCGGCTGCAGTGGCGAGACAGCCGTCCCGGTCAAAACCGAATCCCCACACGACGCCATCCTTGTCCAGGGCCAGCAGATGGTTGTCGCCGGCGGCGATGGCGGTGATGTCCGTAAGGCGCTCAATGGGGGTGAGTGTATAATTGCTTAGCCCGGTGGCGATCTGTCCGGCATACCAGACAGTCCCGTCCCGCATCAGAAAGATGGAGGCGTAATAAGAGCAGACCACGTCGGCCACGTTCTGGAGCAACGGGACCCTGCCGGGGACGCAGTCGGCATAACCGTAGCGGTCGCCCAGTTGTTTATAGTTGTTGCTGCCCCAGCCGTAGACCGTGCCGCCGTCGTTCAGTGCCAGGGCGTGGATGCTGCCGGCGGCAATGGCAACCTGGGGGATCGAGCCTTCTTCGGAAGTAAAAGAAGGGGTGAGTACCACTTTGTTGTCCGGCATGGTGAAGACTGCCGGATTGGCCTGAGGATCAGCCAGCTCCACACCCTCTGCAGACCACGCCTGGAAGATACTGCCCACGTTGGGCAGGGCGTCCACCGTGACCTGGGCGCCCTTGGGGAAATAGGTCTGTCCGGTGCGGCTGGCACCGCCGCCCCCCACGGCGGTGCCCAGCTCCAGGGGATAGACCAGCAGGGAGAAGGGCTGGTCGGAGTCCTGCTCCACCACAGGTACGAACTCAGAGGTGTCCCGATAGGTGCCGCAGCCCAGCTCGCCGTTGCCGTTGTAGCCGCAGGCGTACAGATAGCCGTCCTGATCCGCCGCGAAGGTCTGGGAATTGCCTGCCCGGACAAAGGAGACCGACTGGCGGACCTTCACGGGAACGGAACGGTCCTCCGTGGTGCCGTCCCCCAGCTGGCCGCTGGTGTTGACGCCCCAGGTCCACAGATTGCCTTCGGCGTCAATGGCGGCGGCGTGGCTGTACCCGGCGGAGATGGCGGTCACGTTGCTGAGGCCGGGGACCTTCACGGGGACATCACTGCTCTGGCCCACAAGGCCGGAGCCCCAGGTCCACACCGTGCCGTCCTGGCCCAGGGCCAGGAAATAGCCGCTGCCCACAGAGATGGCGGAGATGTGCTCCAGCTCCTCCACCTGCCTGGGCAGACGGTCTTCAGTAGAGCTGCCCCAGCCCACCGTCCAGACGGTACCGTCCCGGCACAGCAGCAGGGCCGCCGTGCCGCCCGCGGCGATGTCAATGATATTGGTGGGTATATAGTGAGTGGCGGGATAGGATGTGTCCGGAATGGTGAGCTTGGTGGGGGTGAGTACGCTTTCCATTCCGTTTATGATGTCCAAGCCCCAGTAATAGATAGAGGATTTGCCGTTCGGGTCGTGGTACAGACTCATGCTGAAGCACTCACCAGCGGCCAGGACAGAGCCGTAAAGGCCGGAGACGTAAGCGGGTTCCGCCGCGTTTTCCGTTTTGCCGTTGCCTAGCTGACCGGCGCTGTTGTCGCCCCAGGCGGAGTTCCGTTCTCCGATCACCAGGGTGTGCATCCCGCCGGCGGCCATGGCGGTGGCCTTCAGGGGGGCTCCGGAAGAGCCGGGGACGGTTGCCGCCGCCGGGCGGAATTCTTCTCCGCTCTCCTCCGGCCCGCCGTTGCCCAACTGACCGTAAAGATTGTTGCCCCAGGTCCACACGGTGCCGTCGCTGCGCAGGGCGGTGACGGTGGCGTAGCTCCCGGCCAGGTCGGGAGTCACCGACAGGCAGTCCGTCAGCTGGAACTGGGCGGTCAGGGAGGCGGGGCCGTTGGGCATGGTAAAGCTCTGGACGGTGTCCTGGGGTTCGGCAAGGGCAAGCCCCTCCCCGGACCACCCCGCCCAGGAGCTTCCCAGCTCCGGGACGGCGTATACCGTCAGCTCCTCACCCGCCTGATAGAGGCCGGTGGAGAGCCCGGTGGTATTGCCCCCGGGCTGGGCCGTGATCCGCAGGGGATAGCGGTCGGCGTAAAAGGGCAGCCCGTCCTCATATTCCATGGGGCGGAAGTAGTCTGGGATGTCGGAGCTGCTGCCTCCGGGGCTCTGGATGGTGCCGTCTTCCATCAGCAGGATGGACCGGGAGCCGATGGCCACGCCCACGGCCGGCTGGGACACGTCGTCGATGTGGATTGCGGGAGAGATGCCGTTTGAGTTATAGAGCGGCGGCTTGTTGCCGAAATCTCCGTAGTAATTCAGGCCACAGGCCCACAATGCTCCGTCCTTGTCCAGGGCCAGGGTGTAATCGCTGCCGCAGGCCAGCGTGGTAATGTCAGTAAGCCCCACCATCTTCTGAGGCTTGTATGAGCTGCTGCTGGCTCCACTTGTAACGCTTATGTTCTTGGTATATCCCAACTGCCCGTCGGAGTTGTGTCCCCAGGACCAGACGGTGCCGTCCCCGCACAGGGCAAAGCAGGAGCCGCCGCCGGAGAGAACGGCGGTGATATTCTCCAGCCCCTCAATCTGGAGGGGTTCGATGGCAACCTGGTAGGGGTTCTGGCCGCCCCCCAGCCCACCGAATCGGTTGGAGCCCAAGGCCCATACCGTGCCGTCCGTCAGCAGTGCCAGGACATAGGTTTCATAGGAAAGATAACCCAGGGCTACGGAACGGACAGAGTTCAGCCTCTCTATTTTTACCGGCGAGGGGTGGGGGTTGTTGTCGTTAGTCAGCCCCAGCTGACCGCTTTTGTTGCCGCCCCAGATGTACAGAGCACCGTCCGACGTCACCGCCGCTTTGTTGGTGAGGCAGGAGGAGATGGCGACCACATCCTCCAGCCCCTCCACCATGGCGGGGGTGCCGCGGGTGGTGGTGGTGCCGTCCCCCAGCTGCCCTTTGTCGTTGGCGCCCCAGGTCCAGACGTGGCCGTCGGCGTCCAGGGCCATGCCGGGGGCGATGTCCACAATGCGCTCCAGCCCGTCCAGCAGGACCGGGTATCTGGAATTTACATTGGCGGGATCGTTGCTGCCCCACACATACACCGTGCCGTTGGACAGCAGGGCCATATCGCTGTCTATCTTGGGCTGGGTGGTAAAGGGCGCCTCCTCCGGCTCCGCTGCCAGGGATGCGGGAAGCAGGGACAGCAGCAGGGCTGCGGTCAGAAGAAATGATAAAAACCGCCTCATAAGACCCTTCCTTTCCTTAGGATAACGTAGGATAATTTTATGATAGCATACATTACCATACGGGAAAATAACATAGGATAATTTTATATATTACATATCAAAATTATAAATACTATGCAGCTAGCATAGTATTCTTGCTTTATAGCGCAAAAAAATACCGGAACCAGCTCATAACTGGTTCCGGTGTTGTGAATATGCTCAATCCAAATACTGAATACCGGCGCCGATGACGCCGTCGCCGATATAGACGCTGAGGGTGGCGTCCATGGGGCCCTCCCAGCAGTGCTCGTAGTCGGGGAAAGCGGCCCGAACCTTGGCGGACAGCTCCGCCATCTCCTCCGGTGCGCCGCCGTTGGCCACGCCCAGATTGTAGCGCCGGCCGGGCTGGAAGCTCTGGCGCATCAGGTCCAGGATCTTGTCCTGCACCTGGCGGCGGCCCCGCACCTTGGCCACGCTTTGCAGCTGGCCGTCGCTGGCAAAGGTGATGATGGGCTTGATGCTCAGCATGGTGCCCGCCATGGCAGCCACCTTTCCGATGCGTCCGCCCTTGTAGAGATATTCCAGCGTGTCCACGGAGAAGAACGCGTGGGTGTTGGCTACCAGGTGAGGTACCCGCTGGGAGATCAGGGTGTCCCAGTCCGTTCCGGCCTTGATCTCCTCCCACAGCTGGAGCACCATAATGCCAAGGCCGAGAGAGCCGCTTTTGGAGTCAAAGGCCACTACCTCCAGATCCTCCCGCTGGGCGGCCTGCAGGCGCACCATGTTGTAGGTGCCGGAAAGGCCGCCGGACAGCATCAGGGCGATGACCTTTTCATAGCCGTCGGCCTTGATCTGATCCAGGGTATCGCTGACCGCGCCGCCCTCCGGCAGAGAGGTGCGGGGCAGCTCTCCACGGTGGAGCCGCTGGTAGATATCCTCTGCAAAAATGTCCACGCCATCGGAGAATTCTCCGTCCTCACAGATGATCTTCAGCGGCACGGTGTAGATGGGCGTATCAGCCCGCATCTCAGCCGACAGGTCGGCGGTAGAGTCGGTGAGCAGTGCAATCTTTTCCCGATTTGACAAGACGATCATCCTATTCTATAATAGAAATACAGTCGCATAACATTGTTATGTTACTATTATAAATGGTTCATCATGGAAATGTCAAGGGGGAGTCAAGCGGATATGGACTATCACCAGCGCCGCAAGATGCAGGCCAAGCAGACCGAACAGGCCATCCTGGAAGCCGCTATGGTTCTGGCCCGGGAGCACAGTTTTGACAAGGTATCCGTCCGGGACATCTGTCAGCGGGCGGGGATCACCACCGGGGCCTTTTACCACCATTTTCGATCGAAGGAAGACCTGCTTTCCCGGGGCTTTTCCCCGCTGGATCAGCATATGGAGGAGGCTCTGGCGGGACATGAGGGTGACCCTCCGGTCCAGCGGCTGTGGTTGATCCTCTCCACCTACGCCCGTTTTACTGAGGAACAGGGGTGGGAACTGGTGGCCCGCTACTACCAGCGGCGGCTGGATTCTCCCGACGACGCCGCCTCCATGGACCCCACGCGGTTTACCCTCCGGGCGGTACTGGAGTGCTTGCAGCAGATGGAGGCGGAGGGTGTGCCCATGCCGGGCTGTACGCCGGAGTGGCTGGCGGACTTCCTCTTCCGGCACTTCCGGGGCGTGGTGGTGGACTGGATCCTCCACCGGGGAAGGTATCCCTTATTATCCCGCCTGGAGCAGGATTATACCCTGTTCAGCCATACCTTCCAAAGCAATTGAATAGAACAAAACACAGCCTGGACAGGCAATTTTTCACTCCGGGACGCATATGCATCCTTGGCGGAGGTGAGGGCCATGTCCAGGCTGTTTTCCAAGCAAGGGGTACGGGATCTTTTTCTGGGGCTGGGGCTGCTGGGCGCCACGCTGGCGCTGCTGCTCTATCCCCAGGCATCCATGGAGGCGGCCCGCACCGGGCTGCAGCTGTGCGGCAACGTGATTATCCCGTCTCTGTTTCCCTTTTTTGTACTGTCATCGCTGGTGGTGGAACTGGGGCTGGCAGGATATCTGGGGCGGCTGCTGGAGGGGATCATGCGGCCATTGTTCCGCGTGAACGGAGCCTGCGCCTCCGCCTTTGCCCTGGGTTTCATCGGCGGGTATCCGGTAGGGGCCAAGACCGCCATCAGTCTGTACCAGAACGGCATGTGCACCAAGACGGAGGCCGAGCGGCTGCTGGCCTTCTGCAACAACTCCGGCCCGGCCTTCATTCTGGGCGTGGTGGGCGCCGGAGTGTTTGCCAGCAGCCGGGTGGGTGTGCTGCTCTGTTTGGCTCACGCCCTGGCGTCTATCTGTATCGGGGTGCTGTTCCGGTTTTACGGCGCCGGCGCGGAAAAACGCGGCGGCGGAAGGAGTGCGGCGCCCCGCTTCCAGGCCCGGCGGTTTACCACCGCGTTTACCGGCGCAATCAAGAACTCCTTCCTCTCCACCCTGAATATCTGTGCGTTTGTGATCTTCTTTACGGTGGTGATCCAGATGCTGGTCACCTCCGGCTTTTTGCCCGGCCTGGCTCAAGTGCTGGGTACGGTGCTGGCTCCCTTCGGCATGACTCCGGAGTGGGCTACACGGCTGCTGACCGGCCTGGTGGAGGTTTCCTCCGGCGTGTGGACCCTGTCGGGGGAGGGCACCCTCAGCGGCCGGCTGACCATGGCGGCCTTTATCCTGGGCTGGGCGGGGATCTCCGTCCACTGTCAGGTGCTCTCCTTCTTGGGGGACAGCGGCCTGTCGGCCCGCACCTATCTGCTGGGCAAGCTGCTCCACGGGGGACTGGCCGCCCTGTTTACCGCCGGCCTGGTGCGGGTGGTGCCTCTGGAAGCGCCGGTGTCCGACTACCTGATCCAGCAGGTGGCAGATATTGCCGGCACTGATTTTTCCAGCACACTGCTGCTCTCGGTGGTGTGCGCGTGGCTGGCCTTCCTGCTGTTTTTCCTGGCTGCCGCCGCCGGTTCCAGAAAAAAACTTGGCAAGGGCAGAAGGGCCATGCTATAATAAGGCAAATCAACAGATAGACTGACGAGAGAGGCGAGTCCCATGCTGTTCCAAAAGAAAATCGAGCCCCGCTGTGCCTACTGTGAACGGGGGACCCAACTGGATGAGGAGAAGATCCTCTGCGCTAAAAAGGGGGTAGTGTCTCCCGCCGGGAGCTGCCGTGCCTTTAAATACGACCCGCTGAAGCGGGTGCCGCCTCTGCCCAAGGCCCCGGATTTCAGCGGGCTGAAGGATGAGGATTTCAAGCTGTAAAGAGAATGAAAATGCCTCCGCCGGATCTCCGGCGGAGGCATTTTTTTGTTATCCCATACCGCCCACTTTTTTGGTGGCGGTGTGATAGATGGGTTTCCACTCCACCTTGCGCACCAGCGCGGCGATGGAGATGGGGATGTATGTAAGCATAAAGATGGGGAAGGTGAGGATATAGCCCAGCTTTTTGGCGGCAGGAGCCTGGATGTGCTTCCATTCGCTCAGGACGGTGCACAGACCGTAGAGCAGCAGACCCAGATAGAAGTTGCCCACGGCGGAGAGAATAAAGCGGGTAGTCTCGTGAATCACACGGGCGGCCAGATAGGCGGGCTGCGTGATGCAGGCGGCCAGCACCACCGCGTTGAAGAGAATCATAGCCAGGGTGAGCAGCATACCGGGGGCTACGGTGACGAACATGTCGTAGCAGGAGGTGCCCAGCCGGCCGGGGCGGAAAAAGCCCTTCACCAGAGGAACGGTGTACTCGCGGTCCACCTGGTAAAAGCCCTTGGACCAGCGCAGTCGCTGATCCCAGGACTGGCGGAAGGTCACGGGCTGCTCGTCATAGATCACTGCGGTGTCGCAGTAGCCGATTTTGCGGCCCTGGATGGCGCAGTCCACAGAGAACTGGATATCCTCCGTCAGCAGATGGAAGGGCCAGCCGCCGTTTTCCTCAATGACCTTGGAGGACACTAGGAACCCGGTGCCCGATACATGGCAGTTGGTGCCCAGCAGTGTGCGGGGGAAGTTGAGGAAGCGGGCCTCCCGCAAAAACCAGATGGAATAACCGGCGGAAATCCAGTTGTCGCCAAAATTTTTGGAGTTGCGGTAGCAGGTGACGGCGTCATAACCCCGGTCAAAGGTGCGGTTCATCTCCCGCACGAAGTTGGGGTCCACCAGGTTGTCGGCGTCAAAGACGAAATAGCCGTCGTAAACGTTTTTGCCCTCCTCCTTCAGGCGGCGGAACAGGTAATCCATGGCGTAGCCCTTGCCCTTATGGATCTGATCCATCCGCTCATAGACAAAGGCGCCCGCCTTTCGGGCGGCGCCGGCGGTATCGTCGGTGCAGTTGTCCGCCACCACATAGAGGTCCAGCAGCTCTTTGGGATAATTCTGTTTTTTCAGACTGTCCAATAGTTCTCCGATCACATGTTCCTCATTGCGGGCGGAGATGACTACCGCGAACCGGTGCAGCTTGCTGGGTTCATGGCGATCCCTGTGCTTGCGGAAAATCAGGCCGATGATCAGGTACAGCCCCTGATACAGGTACAGCAGTGTGAACAGAAGCACGATGCCCCAGTTCAGCGCTTTGACAAATTCCAGGATTGACATAGTATACAGTTCCTCCAAAAAGACCGTGAAAATGAAGGGAGCCGGAGCGGAGGGCGTGCCCTCTGTTCCGGTGCAGCCTATCATAGCACGTTCTGAAGATATTACAAGAGTGTTACATACCAATTAACAGAACGTTAAGAGAAAGTTTTTATTTCATTTATACAAATGTAAGAAAAGTTCCAGCGGGTATCAGCTTGTCCATGGATTGGCAGAGAATCCCCCGCATAGAAAATCCGGTTGAGGCAAAGCTATGTTCGGATCGTTGATCCGCAACAAAACACGTAAGGAGATGCAAAGCGTATGTCTAACACTAACAGCAATCAGCCCGTGGTTTCCAGCGCTCGTGAGGCCCTGAACAAGTTCAAGATGGAGGCCGCTCAGGAAGTGGGCGTCAACCTGAAGCAGGGTTACAACGGCGACCTGACCAGCCGTGAGGCCGGCTCCGTGGGCGGCCAGATGGTCAAGAAGATGATCCAGGCCTATGAGAACGGCATGAAGTAAGGCATACCCTCAAGGAACTCAGACGCGGGGCGGAGGTTTTCCTCCGCCCCGCGTCCTTTTGCGGCCCGTACTTGTATTTTGCCTTTGGGGCAGATATAATATAACATGAGCAAATCTCGCGGGCCGGCAGAGGAAAGCCTGCGGCATCAATTTGCAAAGGAGACGCTTTGATATGTCGAATATTTGGCATGATATCAACCCTGCCCGCATCCAGCCGGAGGATTTTATTGCCGTTATCGAGATCCCCAAGGGCAGCAAGAAAAAGTATGAGCTGGACAAGGAGACCGGCCTCATCATCCTGGACCGCGTGCTCCACACTTCCACCCACTATCCCGCCAATTATGGCTTTATTCCCCGTACCTACGGCGACGACGGTGACCCGCTGGACGTGCTGGTGCTCTGCTCGGAGGCCATGGACCCCCTGACCCTGGTGCGCTGCTATCCGGTGGGCTATATTTCCATGCTGGACGGCGGGAAAAACGACGAGAAGATTATTGCCATCCCCTTCTCCGATCCCACTTACAATACCTATCAGGACCTGATGGACCTGCCCGGCCATATTTTTGATGAGATGGCCCACTTCTTTACCGTGTATAAGGCCCTGGAGGGGAAGGAGGCTGTGGCCGGCGATGTGAATGACCGGCAGGCCGCCATCCGGGTCATCCGCCAGGCCATGGACCACTATGCCGAGTGCTTCCTGGGTGGTCCGGTGCGTCAGGAGAGCCAGCCCAGTTCGGACCGGTAACCTGAGCAAATATTAAGGGAAATTTAATGGCTTTTTACAACCATTTCTTCTTGTGGTGTGATAAAATAAGCCCGTTGAACTGAAAATCCGTTTATAGAGAGGGAAGATCCCAATGGATCAACGATATGATTGTCTGGTCATCGGTGCGGGCATGGCCGGCGCCGTGGCCGCCCGGGAGCTGGCTGAGCGCGGCGGCAAGCGCGTGCTGGTGCTGGAGCGGCGGGACCATGTGGGCGGCAACGCCTACGACTGCTTTGACAAGGCCGGCGTGCTCATTCATCAGTACGGCCCCCACATTTTCCATACCAACAACAAGCGGGTGTTTGACTACCTGTCCCGGTTCACCGCCTGGCGCAATTACCAGCACAAGGTGGTGGCCAACATTCCCGACGGCGAGGGCCGCCTGGAAATGCCGGTGCCCTTCAACCTGATCTCTCTGCGGGCCGCCTTCCCCAGGGAGCAGGCCGAGGCGCTGGAGGAGAAGCTGCTGGCCGCCTACGGGCCGGAGCGGAAGGTGACCATTCTGGAGCTGCGGGAGAATGAAGACCCGACCATCCGCGCCCTGGCCGACTACGTATACGATCACGTCTTTGTCCGATATACCATGAAGCAGTGGGGACAGAAGCCGGAGGAGATTGATCCCGCCACCACTGCCCGGGTGCCGGTGTTCCTGTCTGAGGACTGCCGCTATTTCCAGGACGAGCATCAGGGCATGCCGCTGGAGGGCTATACCCCCATGTTCCAGCGGTTGCTGGACCACCCGGACATCACGGTGGAGACCGGGGTGGACGCGGTGGCTCGGATGGAGCTGGGCGAGAACGGAATCCTGCTGGACGGTGCCCCCTTCGACGGACTGGTGATCTACACCGGTGCGGCGGATGAGCTGTTCGGCTGCAAATACGGCCGCCTGCCCTATCGCACCCTGGACTTTGCCTTTGAGACCTATCCGGTAGATTTCTGGCAGAGCCACGGCACGGTGAACTATACGGTGGATCAGGACTATACCCGCATTACGGAGTTCAAGCATCTTACCGGGCAGGAGCTGCCCGGGGTCACCACCGTGATGAAGGAGTACTCCCGCGCCTACACCGGCGAGCCGGGTGAGATCCCCTACTATGCCATCATCAACGGGGAGAATAACGCCCTCTACGCCCGCTATCAGGCGGAGGCCGGGCGGTACGCCAACCTCCATCTGCTGGGCCGGCTGGCGGAGTATAAGTACTACAACATGGACGCCATCGCCGCCCGGGCGCTGGAGCTGTGTGACGAACTGCTGAAGTGAGGAACAGATACATGTCGAAGCTCATCACATTTGCCGTACCCTGCTACAACTCCGCAGCCTATATGGATCACTGTGTTCAGACCCTGCTGGCCGGCGGCGAGGATGTGGAGATCATTCTGGTGGACGACGGGTCCACCAAGGACGATACTCCTGCCATCTGCGACAAATACGCCGCGGAATACCCCACCATTGTCAAGGCGATCCATCAGGAGAACGGCGGCCATGGCGAGGGTGTCAACCAGGGCCTGCGCAATGCCTCTGGTCTGTATTACAAGGTAGTGGATTCCGACGACTGGCTGGACGAGAAGGCGCTGTCTGCCGCTATGGATAAGTTGCGGGAGTTTGCCGCTATGGAGCAGCCGGTGGATATGCTCATTGCCAACTACGTCTATGAGCACGTGGAGGACAACACCCAGAAGGTCATGCGCTACACCAACGTGTTCCCCCAGAACCGCATCTTCAACTGGAGCGAAATTGGCCGGTTCCGTCCCTCCCAGTACCTGCTGATGCACTCGGTGATCTACCGCACCCAGCTGCTGCGGGACTGCGGGTTGGAGCTGCCCAAGCACACCTTCTATGTGGACAATATTTTTGTCTATCAGCCCTTGCCCGCTGTCAAGAGCATGTACTACATGGACATTGACCTGTACCGTTACTTTATTGGCCGTTCGGACCAGAGTGTCAACGAGAAGGTGATGGTCACCCGGGTGGACCAGCAGGTGCGTGTCACCAAGCTGATGATCGAGAGCCACGCTCTCAACGGCCTGTACTACACCCAGCGGAAGCTGGCCCAGTACATGGTCAACTACCTGTCCATGATGATGACCATTTCCTCCATTTTCCTCATCATCGACGGCTCTCCTGCCGCCCTGGGCAAGAAGACCGAGCTGTGGGAGTTCCTGCGGGCCAACAACCCCAAGCTCTACCACAAGCTGAAATACCGCTCCCTGTCCATGGTGACCAATATCCCCGGCTATCAGGGCCGGAAGCTGTCGGTGCGGCTGTACCGGCTGGCCCGGAAGATCTACAAATTCAACTGAAAAGTAAAAAAGGAACTGCCGCATTTTGCGGCAGTTCCTTTTTTGTCAGAGCAGAGCCCGGGCCCGCTCCAGCAGCTTGGTGTATACCTCGTCCATTTCCCACTCGTTGGTGTATTCCAGCAGTCGGTCCGCCGGCAGCCAGCCCACCCGGGTGTTCTCTCCCTCTCGGATGTGGAGGGCGTCCCCCTCTTCGGCCGTCAGCAGGTAGGTCACATTCAGGTGCTGGTGGGAGGACACCCACTGTCCCCGCTTTACATGGCCCCATACCGGCAAGATATCCAGGGAAGCGATGGCGGTGCTCAGGGGCCTGATGTGAGCCGCGCCTGTCTCCTCCCTTGCCTCCCGCAGGGCCACTGCCAGCAGGTCGGCATCCCCGTCGGCGTGGCCGCCGGTCCAGGCCCACACCTTATAGATGTTGTGGTGGGCCATCAATACCTTGGAGCAGTCGGCATTCACCACAAAGCCGGAGCTGGTGAGGTGAGCGATCCTGTTCTCCCGGGTGAGGATGCTGTCCGGGAACCGGCGGATGTAGTCCAGCATCAGCTCCTTGTCCGCCGCCTCCTGTTCCGTCTGAGGCACGTAGGCGGCAATGTCATCTATATACATTAGTTACACCCTCTCGTAGGTCACATAGCGGAAAGAAAGCCCCTCGTGCTCCATAGCTTCGCTCTCCTCCGTGATCCGCCAGGCCGGGTCGGCGTCCAAATCGGGGAAAAACACGTCGGCGGGCCAGGCGTGGTCGATTTTGGTGATATAGGCCTTGTCACACCAGGGCAGCAGGGCCTGGTATACGCTTGCCCCACCGATGACAAAGGCATCCGCCGGGGCGGCAGCACGCAGGCTGTCCAGATCCCGGAAAACCTCAGCCCCCTCCGGAGCGAAGGAGAGATCCCGGGACAGGATCAGGTTCCGCCGGTTCTTCAGCGGCCGTCCGCCGGGAAAGGTGGCCAGGGTTTTTCGGCCCAGAAGGACGGCGTGGCCGGAGGTGAGGGCCTGGAACCGCTTCAAGTCAGCGGGAATGTAACACAGCTGGTCGCCATCCTTGCCGATGGCCCAGTTTTGATCGACTGCCGCAATGACATTCATGGCACAGCCCCCTTACACCGCCACCGGGATGGGCTGGTCCAGGGTGTGGGATTGATAGCCCTCCAGCTTGACGCTGTCCTTGGTGAAGGCGTAGAAGTCGGTGACCGCCGGGTCGATCCACAGCCTGGGGGCTTCGTAGGGAGCGCGGGCAATGATCTCCTCCACCACCGGCACATGGCGGTCGTAGATGTGGGCGTCGGCAATGACGTGGACCAGCTCCCCGGCCTCCAGCCCGGACACCTGAGCCAGCATGTGGACCAGGGCGGCGTACTGCATCACGTTCCAGCCGTTGGCGGTAAGCATGTCCTGGGACCGCTGGTTCAGGATGGCGTTGAGGGTCTTTCCGCTGACGTTGAAGGTCATGGAATAGGCGCAGGGGTAGAGGGCCATCTCGTGGAGGTCGTGGTGATTGTAGAGGTTGGTCATGATCCGCCGGGAGGCGGGGTTGTGCTTCAGATCGTAGAGCACCCGGTCCACCTGGTCAAATTCCCCCTCGGGGTAGATGTGCTTTACGCCAAGCTGATAACCGTAGGCCTTGCCGATGGAGCCGCTCTCATCGGCCCAGGCATCCCAGATGTGGCTGTTCAGATCGTGGATGTTGTTGGACTTTTTCTGCCAGATCCACAAAAGTTCATCCACCGCACTCTTGAAGGCCATTTTCCGGATGGTCTGGACAGGGAATTCCTCCCGCAGGTCGTAGCGGTTGATGATGCCGAATTTCTTCACCGTGTGGGCGGGAGCACCGTCGTCCCAGCGGGGACGCACCTGCTGGTCGGTGTCCCACACCCCGTGGGCCAGGATCTCTTTACAGTTTTGAATGAACAGTTCGTCGGCGCGGCTCATGTCAGTCCTCCTGTTTTTCTGATCTGCCTTTCTGTTTTTCGAACTGGAAACGGCAGGAATTTTATGCTATCCTATCCTTAACAGTATAATAAACGCTCAGGAGCGTGATCGAAGTGAAAGAAGCCGACAAGAAGCCCACCATCCATATAGGACTGCGTAACCTCAAGACTGCCCTTTCCGCCTCTCTCTGCGCCCTCATCTACTATTTTTTGGGCCGGAATCCGGCCTTTGCCTGTATCGGCGCCATTTTCGGCATGGGCGCCAACATGGATCACTCCAAGCTCCATGGCGGCAACCGCCTGTTTGGCACCATCATCGGCGGCTTTCTGGGCATCGCCCTCTACCGCATTTACCTGATCTTCTACCCCGAGGGGAATAATCACCTGATGCTGGTGCCCCTTCTGTTCATAGGCGTGGTCATTCTCATCATCCTGGCCCAGGTCTTCTGGGTGGGAGCGGTGCAGCCCGGCGGCGTGGTGCTCTGTCTGCTGCTGTTCTCCATCGGCCCGGACGATTATATCTCCTACTCCCTCAACCGCATGCTGGACACCGGCGTGGGTGTGGTCATGTCCCTGTGCATCAACTGGCTGCTTCCCCGGGAGCGGCTGGATGCCTGGCAGGAGGCCATCAAAGCCAAATTTCAGCGGTAAAGCGGGCGGCCCTTGGGCCGCCTGCTTTTTTATATATCTTCCGTTAAGCTGTAATAATTGCACAGTCGGGCGGCCGCGTCCAGGGCGCCCCACGGATCTACCCACAGGTCGGGCAGATAGCCTCTGCCATCCACGAGCTCCGATGTTTCGCAGATGGTCAGGCCGGTGCCGAAGTAGACCTGGAGCCCGGTGTGCGGAAGGTAAAAGGTGCAATTGTTGGGTACCAGGGCGCAGCCGCTGGTGGGCCCGCCGATGGCCAGCACATTTTCCATGGAGTGGAAGAACTCCACCACCGTCTCCCCGGAGGAGGCGGTGCCCTTATCGATCAGCAGAAGGGTCACACTTTCGCTGGGTGCCCATGCCCCCCGGTCCTCTGATACCGACCAGGTACCCATCTCATCCTCCGGGTAGAAGGAAAAGGCCCGGCAGGAAAGCTGGCTGTACCGATGTCCGCCGGTACGCTTGGGCTCGGCGGGCTGGCCGGTAAAGCCCTCAAACCAGTTCATGATCCGGATGTCACTGCCGCCGGGATTGGCCCGCACGTCAAAAATCAGTACCGGCTCATCGGCGTACTCCCCACCGCAGGAGGCAAACCGCTCCAGCTGCGCTTCCTGCCCCGGCGCAGCAGCAGACATTTGAGTGGACTGCAGCACGGGGATGCCCTGATAGGAATACTCTGTAAAGGCGTCCCTTCCCTGGGCACCTCTGCCGGCCTGAACCCAGTGCAGGTCATAGTCCCCCAGTGTATCGGGCAGATCGGTGCTGTCATGGCTTAGTGTATAGAAGCCATAGCAGATCTGTCCCTCCGGGCCGATGGTGGGCTTCACATAGTCCGGGTCCAGCCCATCCGCATTGGAGAGGTACAGGTTGGGCACATAGTACATGTATTTCTGATACGGCTCCAGCGGATGCTGGTCTCCAATACGGAAATGCCCATCCCGGAGGACAGGGGAAAGGGTGTCCAACAGTACGTCCTGAATGGTTTGGCTGATAAGAGGCTGCCCGCCTGCCGCTTCTTTTTCCAGCTGTGCCAGGGCCTGCTCCTCCAGCGGGCCGAACACCTCATCGCCGCCGAAATACTCGTAAGCCCCGTAGGTGGTGCGCAGCAGGGTGAAGAAGGCCTCCACGTCCTCCCGGGCGGTCTCCGCCGTCAGCGGCTCCGCCAGGTCGTGGGGCGTCAGGAAAAGGTCCATTTCCTCCTCGGTATAGGTGCCGTTCTGCTCGGTAAAGTCATGGGTCCAGGCGCTGACGTCCAGTGAGGCTTCCGTCTCGATAACCGCCCGGCGGCGGGCGTTGATTTCCGCCAAAAAAGCGTCCAGATCCATTCCGGCCACCGGGGTTGGCTGGGGCTCCGGTGCAGGGGAGGATGACGGAGTGGGCTCCGGCGGAGGTGTGCAGCCGGCCAGAAGAAGCAGAGACAGAACCAGAGGGAGCAGGCGCACGTTCATCTTACACCTTTCCTTTCAGACTATCCTGATAGACCTCCGTAATCATGACGTCCCGGATCACATTGTGTAATCCCTCACCGGGGACAAATACCTCGGTGTAGTTGGGGGCGTGGCCCCGCCACAGGCCGCCCTTTTCCTCCTCAAACAGCACCGGCAGGGTCTTACCTACCCAGCTTTCCAACCAGGCCTGATGCATCTCACGGGCGACGGCGCCCGCCCGGTGGGCCCGGTCCTCCTTCACCGTATTGGGTACCTGGTCCGGCATGGCGGCGGCGGGGGTACCGGAGCGGCGGGAGTAGGGGAAGATGTGCATGGCGGAGAAGGCGCATTTCCGGATGAAGTCCAGCGTCTGAGCAAACTCCTCCTCGGTCTCCCCAGGGAAGCCCACGATGAGGTCGGTGGTGATTCCCGGCCGGTCAAAGTATTCTCTCAGTAATCTGACGCTCTCATAATACCGCTCGGCATCATATTTCCGGTTCATCCGCTTTAAAACACTGTCGCAGCCCGACTGCATGGACAGGTGGAAGTGGGGGCACAGGTTGGGCAGGGCGGCCCCCCGACGGCAGAATTCCTCAGTGATGGTGCGGGGCTCCAGAGAGCCCAGCCGAACCCGGCAGCCAGGGGCGGCTTTGCATACCGCCTCGATGAGCTCGATGGGATGGGGTTTGCCATCCAGATCCCGGCCCCAGGAGGAAATTTCTATGCCGGTGAGTACCAGTTCCTTGTAGCCCTCCGCCGCCAGCCGGGCGGCCTCGGCGGCGGCCTGTTCCAGGGGCAGGGAGCGGATGGGGCCCCGGGCGTAGGGGATGATGCAGTAGGAGCAGAAGTTGACACAGCCGTCCTCCACCTTCAACATAGCCCGGGTGCGGCCCTCCAGCCCGCCGGCGGGCAGGTGCTCGTAGGTACGGCGGCGGAGGGCGTCATCCACGTCCACCACCTGGCCCCCGTCGGGGCTCAGGGCCTCCAGCCGGTCCAGAAACTCCATCCGGTGGGCCGAACCCATGACCAGATCCACCTCCAGAGCCTCCACCGCCTGGGGATCGGTCTGGGCATAGCAGCCGCACACCGCCACAATGGCGTGGGGGGAGCGCTTTCTGGCCTGCCGGATGGTCTGGCGGGACTTTTTGTCGCTCACCGCCGTGACGGTACAGGTGTTGATGATATAGGCCTCCGCCTCACCGTCAAAAGGCACCAGGGTGTGGCCCCGGCGGGTGAGTTCGGCCTCCATGGCCTGGGTCTCATACTGGTTGACCTTGCAGCCCAGAGTGTAAATGGCAACTCGCATGGTGATTCCTTTCATCCCCGTCCGGCCCTTTGTGAAAATGACAGAATTTCACACCATGGGGGACATTTCCATTGAAATTTTTCCCTCCATAAGTCTATAATGAAGGTAATCCCTATTATAAACAAGGGTGGGGCCCTTGTACAGAGAGGATTTCAGGAGGTGCTCCGCAATGAGTGCATTTTATGTGTCTCTGTCCTCCATTGAGGATGTACGGCTGTTCGTCAACGCCGCCACCCGCTGCCCCTGTGAGGTGGATGTGCGCTCCGGCCGGTATGTGATCGACGCGAAATCCATTATGGGGTTGTTTTCCCTGGACCTGTCCCAGCCGGTGCAGGTGGAAGTCCACGGCTCCGACAGTGAACGGGCGGAGTTTGAGCAGAGCGTGGCCGCCTTTGAAGTCAAGATGCCGGAATAAGCTGACCCGGCTTTGAAAAGCGCCCCGGCCGGGGCGCTTTTTTGTCATGCGGGTTTACAAGCCGCGGCAGGATGTGGTAAAATAACGTGTTTTTTAAGGGAGGCGCGGTATGGAGCGGCAGTTTTCGTTTTTTGCCTATCTCTCCCGCATGCGGTATATCAACCGCTGGGGGCTGATGCGCAACACCTTTCAGGAGAATGTGCAGGAGCATTCCCACATGGTGGCGGTGCTGGCCCACACCCTGGCGGTGATCCGGCGGGACGTACTGGGCAGACCGGCGGACCCGGGCCTGGCGGCGGCTGCGGCTTTGTACCACGACGCGCCGGAGATCCTCACCGGAGACCTGCCCACCCCCATCAAGTACTACAGCCCAGACATCCGTGACGCCTATAAGCAGGTGGAGCAGGTGTCCGCCGGCAAGCTGCTGGACATGCTGCCGCCGGAGCTGCGTGGCGCCTATGAGCCCCTGGTGCGGGAGGACTACGACCCGGACACCCGGGCCCTTGTAAAGGCAGCCGACAAGCTCTCCGCCTACATCAAGTGCGTGGAGGAGCTGAAGGCGGGCAACGGCGAGTTCCGCCAGGCTGCCGAGCAGACTCTGGAGGCCCTGAAGGCTTACGGCCTGCCGGAGGTGGACTACTTCATGGAGCATTTCCTCCCGGCCTTCGGCCTGACGCTGGATGAATTGGGATGAACCGCAGAGAGAAAGGAAGTTTTTGTATGAGAGCCATCGTTACCGTTCTGGGCAAGGATCGGGTAGGCATCATGTCTATGGTGTGCGCCCTGCTGGCCCAGCACAACGTCAATATCCTGGATATCAGCCAGACCATTCTGCAGGACTACTTCACCATGGTCATGCTGGTGGACGCCGCCCAGTGCGATCTGCCCTTCGGGGACCTGGCCGCCCTGCTGGAGCAGGAGGGCAAGGAGCGGGACCTGTCCATCCGCGCCCAGCGGGAGGATATTTTCAACGCCATGCACCGGATCTGAGGGTGAGCTGCCATGATTAACACAAATGAGATCTTAGATACCATCCACATGATCGACCAGCAGCATCTGGACGTGCGTACCATTACCATGGGCATCTCCCTGCTGGACTGTGCTGACTCCGATCCCAACGCGGCCTGCCGCAAGATCTATGACAAGATCACCCGCCGGGCGGAGCGCCTGGTGGCCACCGGTGAGGCTATCGAGCGGGAGTTCGGCATTCCCATCGTCAACAAGCGGATCTCGGTGACCCCCATCGCCCTGGTGGCCGGAGCCTCCGAGACCAATAGCTATGTGCCCTTTGCTGTGGCCATGGACAACGCCGCCAAGGCGGTGGGCGTCAACTTCATCGGCGGCTTCTCCGCCCTGGTGCAGAAGGGCGCCACCCAGGCCGACCGGAAGCTCATCGCCTCCATTCCCGAGGCCCTGGCCCGTACCGAGCTGGTGTGCTCCTCCGTCAATGTGGGCTCCACCCGGGCGGGCATCAACATGAACGCCGTGGGCGTCATGGGCCGCATCATCAAGGACTGTGCTGAGCTGACCGCTGAGCAGGGCGGCTTCGGCTGTGCCAAGCTGGTGGTCTTCTGCAACGCGGTGGAGGACAACCCTTTCATGGCCGGTGCCTTCCACGGCCCCGGTGAGGGCGACTGTGTCATCAACGTGGGCGTCTCCGGCCCCGGTGTGGTGCACCACGCCCTGAAGGAGGTCAAGGGCATGCCGTTCGACGTGGTGGCCGAGACCATCAAGAAGACCGCCTTCCGGGTGACCCGTATGGGCCAGCTGGTGGCTCAGGAGGCCAGCCGCCGTCTGGGCGTCCCCTTCGGCATTGTGGACCTGTCCCTGGCTCCCACTCCCGCCATCGGGGATTCCGTGGCTCGCATCCTGGAGGAGATGGGCCTGGAGACCTGCGGCACCCACGGCACTACCGCCGCTCTGGCCCTGCTCAACGACGCGGTGAAGAAGGGCGGCGTCATGGCGTCCTCCCACGTGGGCGGCCTGTCCGGCGCCTTCATCCCTGTCAGTGAGGACGAGGGTATGATCGCCGCCGCCCGCTCCGGCGTGCTCCACCTGGACAAGCTGGAGGCCATGACCTGCGTGTGTTCCGTGGGCCTGGACATGATTGCCGTTCCCGGCGATACCTCCGCCGCCACCATTTCCGCCATCATCGCCGACGAGGCCGCCATCGGCATGGTCAACTCCAAGACCACTGCCGTGCGCATCATCCCCGCCCCCGGCAAGGTGGTGGGTGACACTGTGGAGTTCGGCGGCCTGCTGGGCTCCGCTCCCGTCATGCCTGTACACTCCCAGAGTGCCGAGGCGTTCATCGCCCGGGGCGGTCGCATCCCCGCGCCGCTGCAGAGCTTGAAGAACTGATATAAAAAGGCCGCCGACTGGCGGCCTTTTTTCAAAAGGAGGGTTTCTTATGCCTACCTATCGCTCCGCCTGCCCCTATGACTGCCCTGAGGGCTGCTCCCTGCTGGTGGAGACCGACGGAAACCGGATCACCGCTATTACTGGCGATCCGGCCAACCCCTACACCGGCGGCTGGGTGTGTGCCAAGCTGCGCAACCTGCCCCAGGCCATCCACAGCCCGGACCGCATCCTCACCCCTCTCCGCCGGACGGGAAAGAAGGGAGAGGGGAAATTTGCCCCCATCACCTGGGAAGAAGCGGCGGACGAGATCGCCGGCCGCTGGAAGGAACTCATCGCTCAATATGGGGCGGAGACCGTCCTGCCCTACTCCTATGCCGGTACCATGGGGGCGGTCCATCGCAACTGCGGGGAGGGCTTTTTCCACGCCCTGGGGGCCAGCGAGCTGGTGCGCACCCTGTGCAGCTCGGGCAAGTCCGCCGGCTGGGAAAGCGTGATGGGGAAGTCCTGCGACCTGTCTCCCTGGGACGTGGCGGAGAGCGACCTGATCCTGCTGTGGTCCGCCAACGTGCCCGCCACCCGAATTCACCTGGCCCCCATCATCCGGCAGGCAAAGGCCAAAGGGGCCAAAGTCATGCTTATCGACGTGTATGAAACACCCTCTGCCGTCCTGGCCGATGAAACCATCCTGGTGCGGCCGGGGAGCGACGGGGCCCTGGCCCTGTCCATCCTGCAGGTGTTGGTGGAGGAGGGGCTCACCGACGAGGACTATCTGGCCGCCCACACCACCGGCTGGGCTGAGCTGAGGGCCACTCTGGGTCGCTGGACGCCGGAGGCTACCCAGGCCATTACCGGCTTGGAGCCGGAGACAGTACAGACCCTTGCCAGGGCTTACGGAAGGGCGAAGTCCCCCTGCATTGTGCTGGGCAGCGGATTCTCCCGCAGCGGCAACGGCGGCGAGGCCACTCGGGCCATCGCGGCCCTCCCTGCCGCGGTGGGGGCATGGGCCAAGAAGGGCGGCGGCACCTACGGGGTTTGTTCCGCACCCAGCCTGGTGGACAAGTCCCTGGTGAAGCTGCCTGGACTGGCCAAGCCGGGGGTCCAGCGGGTGAACATCAACCAGCTGGGCCCCGCTCTGGCGGGGGAGGGGGTCAGGACCCCCATCCACAGCCTGTACGTCTACCACTCCAACCCGGCGGCGGTGACCTCCGACCAGAACGCTGTCCTCCGGGGCCTGGAGCGGGAGGACCTGTTTACCATCGTCCATGAACGGTATATGACTGATACGGCGAAATACGCAGACATCATCCTGCCCGCCCCCTACATGGTGGAGACGGAGGATGTGTACACCCCTTACGGCTATCGGCAGATCCAGTACGTGAAGCCGGTGATCGACCCGCCGGGGGAGGTAAAGGGCAACTGGCAGGTGTTCTCCCTGCTGGCCCGGGCCATGGGCCTGGACGATCCCCATTTTGACCGCGGCGTGGGGGAGCTGTGCCAGGAGATGGTGGAAGGCAGCCCGTACCTGACCGGAGAGCAGAAGGTGCGGGTGCTGGCGGGGGAGCCGGTGGTGCTGGATGCTCCCTTCCCGCTGCCGGCGGAGACGGCGGACGGAAAGATCCATTTGGCCGATCCCGCGCCCATCACCTGGTATCCACCCCACGGCGGGGAGGAGCCCTTCCGGCTGGTGTGTGCCCCGGCGGCCCATACCCTCAACTCCTCCTTCAATGAGTGCCAGACCCTGACCACTCTGCGGGGGGAGATGGCGGTGCGGATGAATGGGGCGGACGCCGCCGCCCTGGGCCTGAAGCACGGGGACCGGGCGATACTGTCCAATGAACTGGGGGAGATGCTCTGCCCTGTGTATCTGGACCGGGCCGTGGCCCCCGGCACAGTGGTGGCCGAGGGAGTTTATCCCGGCAAAAATACTGTCAACTGCCTGACCCACCCCCGGCTTTCGGACCTGGGGGAGGCCACCACTATGAACGACAACACCGTGCGGATTCGTCGGGCATGACTTGAAAATTTTTCCGTTAGACACGCCTTTTTTCTCTGGCCAAATCCGCCGGAGCGGTGTATGATAGGCATGTACAATTCCTATTGTAAAAAGATAAGGAGTGACGTCACTATGATGATCAAATTTGACACCTCCAACGCGACCCCGTTTTTGCCCCAGGACTGGCTGACCAGCCGGATGGATGCCCTGGAGAGCGGCCGGGCCAAGCTGGAAAACGGCAGTGGCCTGGGCGGCGAGTATACCGGCTGGGTGCACCTGCCCCGGGATTATGATAAAGAAGAATTCGCCCGCATTCAGGCGGCGGCTGAGCGCATCCGCAAGGATTCCCAGGCCCTGGTGGTCATTGGCATCGGCGGCTCCTACCTGGGCGCCCGGGCCGTGGTGGAGCTGGTCAATTCCCCCAACTTCAACCTGACCCACAAGGACGGCCCCGACATCTATTTTGCCGGCAACGGCCTGTCTGCTGACGCCATGCTGGAGGTTATCGACCTTATCAAGGACAAGGACTGGTCCATCAATGTGATCTCCAAGTCGGGCACTACTACCGAGCCCGCCGTGGCCTTCCGCATTTTCAAGAATCTGCTGGAGGAGAAGTACGGCAAGGAGGAAGCCCGCAAGCGTATCTATGCCACTACCGATGCCAAGAAGGGCGCCCTGAAGGGCCTGGCCGACGCCGAGGGCTATGAGGAATTCGTGGTGCCCGACGCTGTGGGCGGCCGCTATTCCGTGCTTACCGCCGTGGGTCTGCTGCCCATTGCCTGCGCCGGCGTGGATATTGTGGAGCTGATGGCCGGTGCCCGGGAGGCCATGGACGCCCTGTCTGTGCCCGGCGCGGAAAACCCCGCCTGGCAGTATGCCGCCGCCCGCCACGCCCTGTACACCGCCGGCAAGAAGGTGGAGATCCTGGTGGGATATGAGCCCTCCTTCCGCTTCTTCGGCGAGTGGTGGAAGCAGCTGTTCGGCGAGACCGAGGGCAAGGACGGCAAGGCGCTGTTCCCCGCCAGCGTGGAATTCACCGCCGACCTGCACTCCATGGGCCAGTACATCCAGCAGGGTGAGCGCCTCATGCTGGAGACTGTGGTGCGCTTTGAAAAGAGCCGGGGCTCTATCGCCATCCCCCACGACCCGGATAACGTGGACGGCCTGAACTTCCTGGCGGGCAAGGACCTGTCCTTCGTGGCCGAGCAGGCCATGCGCGGCACCCTTCTGGCCCATGTGGACGGCGGCGTGCCCAACCTGATGGTCACCGCCCCCGGCCGGGATGCCAGAAGCGTGGGCGCGCTGATCTACTTCTTTGAGTATGCCTGCGGCCTGTCCGGCTATCTGCTGGAGATCAACCCCTTTGACCAGCCCGGCGTGGAGGCTTACAAGAATAACATGTACGCTCTGCTGGGCAAGCCGGGCTACGAGGACAAGAAGGCTGAACTGGAGGCCCGCCTGAGCTGAGACCTGGGAAAGCCGTCTTGTCCTCGGGGACCCGTCGCAGGCGGGACGGCGCTTATGCGCCGAAGGGCGGCGGAATTCACTTTCGCCGCCCACAGATGAAAGACTGGGGGTCCCCATGGGAGCAAGCTCCCATGGGGCGAACAAGAAGGCTGAACTGGAGGCCCGCCTGAGTTGAGCGGTTTGCTTGGGAATTTTTTGTGAACTTTAGCAAATCAGTTGCAATCCAACGGTAAAAATGGTAACATAAATGCACCAGGCCGGGGGTTCGTCCCGGCGTACTAAGAAGGAGTGATAACTATGGTGAGAGTGATCATGGGCGTCAAGGGCACCGGCAAGACCAAGCAAATGATCGAGCTCATTAATTCCGCTGTGCACAGCGAGAACGGAAATGTCGTCTGCATTGAGCGCGGGCCCAAGATGACTTACGATATTCATTATAAAATCCGTCTGGTCGAGGCCAGCCACTATGACATGAGCAGCTATGATTTCCTGAAGGGGTTCATCAGCGGCCTGTATGCTGGCAACTACGACATTACCCATATCTTCATCGACAGCCTGACCAAGATCGTGGCCTCCGAGGCTACCGACCACGCTGTGGAGGATTTCCTGGACTGGCTGAACAGCTTCTCCGAGAAGAACAACATCAAGTTCACCGTCACCATCAGTGCCGACGCTTCTCTGGCCACCGACGGTGTGAAGAAGTATTTCTAATTCAAGCATCAAAAAGCCGTGCTTTCCATTTGGAAAGCACGGCTTTTTTCTGTTATCCCTGCTGCTTGAGCAGCGACTGCTTGATATCCCACAGCTTCTGAGACAGGTCCACATAGTAGTTGTGGGGATTCTCGAACCGCTTGACCTCGTCCCACAAGAGGTCGATCTGCCCGGCGCACCAGGCCCGCATCTCGGCGATGGGAGGGGACTGGTAGACCCGCTGGCCGTTTCGGAAGACAGGCACCAGCAGCCCCTTGGCGGTAAAGTTGGTGAACACGCTCCGCTTCCAGGTGGCCTCCGGATCGAACAGCTCCAGAGGCCGGGTGTCATCCACCGTCTCGTCGTGGAGCGTGATGAGATCGGCGAAGGCCTTCCCCGTTTCATTGTCAAACAGGCGGTACACCTTCTTGAAATGGGGGTTGGTGATCTTGTCGGCATTGGCGCTGATCTTGATCTTGGGGATGATGTTCCCCTCCTTATCCTCCACCGCCGCCAGCTTGTACACACCACCGAAAACAGGCTCACTCTTGGAGGTGATAAGCCGCTCGCCCACGCCGAAGGAGTCGATCTTGGCGCCCTGAAGCAGCAGGTCCCGGATGATATACTCATCCAGAGAGTTGGAGGCCACGATCTTGCACTCGGTCAGTCCCGCCGCGTCCAGCATTTTTCTGGCCTTCCGGGACAGGTAGGTGAGGTCGCCGCTGTCCAGACGGATGGCGCAGTTGGTGATGCCCTGCGGCAGCAGAACCTCCTTGAAGGCCTTGATGGCGTTGGGCACGCCCGACTTGAGCACGTTGTAGGTGTCCACCAGCAGGGTGGCAGAGTGGGGATAGAGCTGACAGTAGGTTTTGAAGGCGGTGTACTCGTCGGGGAACATCTGCACCCAGGAGTGGGCCATGGTGCCTCCGGCGGGGGAACCGTAGATTTCGTCAGCCAGGGTGCAGGCAGTACCGGCGCACCCGGCGATATAGGAGGCACGGGCGCCCAGCAGAGCCGCGTCCGGGCCCTGGGCCCGGCGGGAGCCAAACTCGCTTACCGGCCGTCCCTCTGCCGCCCGCACGATGCGGTTGGTCTTGGTGGCGATGAGGGACTGGTGGTTCAAGGTGAGCAGCAGGAAGGTTTCGATAAACTGAGCCTCAATGGCGGGTGCCCGGACGGTGAGGATAGGCTCCCGGGGGAAGATGGGGGTGCCTTCGGGTACCGCCCAAATATCGCCGGTAAACTTGAAGTCCTTCAGGTACTCCAAAAAGCCCTCGCAGAAGCAGCCCTTGCCCCGCAGGTAGCTGATGTCTTCCTCGGTAAAGTGCAGGTGCTCAATGTAGTCAATGACCTGCTCCAGACCGGCGGCGATGGCGAAGCCGCCCCCATCGGGAACATTGCGGAAGAAAATGTCGAAATAGCAGATCTGATCCACATATCCCTCGGTCTGGAAGTAGCCGTTGCCCATGGTGAGTTCGTAAAAATCACACAGCAGTGTGTAGTTCATGTGTTCCTTCATGGCGTTTAAACCTCCCGGTTGATCACGGTGATCTGGAGCGTCTCCATCAGCTCCAGGGCGTTGGCGTGGAGCCTGGGGTCAGGCCCGGCGGTGCAGGCGGCGTCCACCACCAGTTCCGCCTCCGGCAATGCCGCCTTGGCCACCACGGCGTTGGACAGCACGCACATGTAGGAGACCAGCCCCACCAGCTCGATCCGGTCATAGCCCTGCTCCTTCAGCCAGGTTCCCAGCCAGAGGGAGGGGAAGGTGGGCTTGCAGACCACCATGTCCCTGCTCTTGTCCAGTGCCTGTCCGGTTTTTCCGTAGAGCTGCCAACCCTCAGTGTTCATCAGGCAGTGGGCCACCGGCAGCTTTCTGCCCTCCTGGGTGTCCAGATAATTTTCCTGGTGGGTGTCCATGGTAAAGGCTACATCATATCCGGCGGCGCGGCAGGCGGCAATTTTTTCCGCGACAGGCCCGTCCAGCCGTTCCGCGCCGGGAAAACCCAGGGCCCCATCCACAAAATCCTTCTGGTAGTCCACCACCAGCAGCAGCTGTTTCATCGGCAGGCACCGTCCTTTCTGTCAAGACACCTGTCTATTCTATTCTCTCGCGTCTCCAATTGCAAGGCTTTTCTCAAAACAGGGGTAGGGCAGGGGCCGGCCGTGGAGGCGGATGGTGCCCACCTGGGTGAAGCCCATCTTTCGGATCAGCCCCTGCATCCGGTCGTTGAGGGAATAGGTGTCGATGCGCATGGCCTTCAGTCCCTGCCGGACAGCCAGCTCCTGGGCAAAGCGGAACAGAGCCGCGCCAATGCCGCTTCTCTGGCAGGTCGGGTCCACCGCCATGCGGTGGATGACCATAGCCGGACGGGGTGTGGTCCAGGGCAGAGGGTCGTATTCGGGGGATTCATTGGTATTGATGCAGGCCACGCCGGCCAGCTCGCCGTCCACCAGGGCGGCGTACAGCTCGCCCCGGCTGATGTCGCCGGCGTAGAAATCACGGGTGGGGTAGTCCTCGCCCCACTGGGGGTTGCCCAACTGGTTCATGTGGACCACCGCACGGCGCACCATGGCCCAGATGGCATCCAGCTCCTCCGTACGGGCAGGGCGGATCACAATGTCACTCATGGCGCTCACTCTGCCAGAGGGGTGGGACCCATGGCCTGGTGGAGCTCGTCGGTGATGGCACCCCGGAAGAAGCACAGGGCAAAGCGGTGCATGTCCTCCAGCTTGGCAGGCACCGAGTCGGCGGTCAGCTGACCGGCGGCGGAGAAGTCACTGTCCAGAATGAACTTGACTTCCTTGTCGCCCTGGTTTCCGCCCACCAGGCCGGGGCCTGCGTGGAGCTTCATCTTATAGCCGCCAACCAGCGGGGTCTCCACGTCCAGGGAGCACTTGGCGATCTCGCTCTCCTCCACGTCGGGCTGGCCCAGGATGCCCAGATACTGGTCCCGGATCAGGTCGTCCCACAGCTGATCCTCCAGGCCCAGCCGCTTGCGGGAGACGGCGTTGACATACCGCAGGCCGATGCGCTCAAAGAAGGCGGGCTGGTAGATCTGGATGAACTGGGCCAGGGGCTGGTCCAGCCGGGCGGCGAAGTCCTCCCACCGCTGATAGCTCAGGGTGGACAGGGCGATGAAGTTCTGGGTCAGGTTGAGCTTCCAACGGCCGTCCTCCGAAATGAAGTGATAGTTGGTGATAGGCTTCTGAGCCTCCAGGGCGGTGGTGTTCCCTTTCTTTACCACCTTGGGGGGAAGCTGCTCCTGCCGGGCCATATACCGGGGGAAATCCCGGCGTACCGCCTCCTGGAAGGCGGCGGGCTCGTTGGCGCCAATGGACAGGATGGTGGGGAAACGCAGCTGGCAGATGACTTCCACCAGGGGCGAGCGGGCGTACTGGATTCGCTCATATGGGGCAAACAGCATAATAGGCTGCTCCTTCCTCTATCAGAATGGTTCTATTTTATCCCGGAACGCCAAGGATGTCAAACGCTTCCCGCCTTGCAAAGACTGGTACGGGCGGCTATAATGCAGACAGGAACAAAAGGAGGGGTACAGCATGGAGCTGGAACTGAAGCGCGGTTCGCGTACCGCACGGGTGGAAACCCTGGGCGGCGAGCTGGTATCTTATCGGGATGAGACGGGCCGGGAGTACATCTGGTCGGGAGACCCGGCGTATTGGTCCGGGCGGAACCCGCTGCTCTTTCCCATCGTGGGTGGCCTGAAAGACGGCAAAGTATGTGTCAACGGGAAGGAAGTGTCCATGGCCCGCCACGGATTTGCCCGCCGCCGGGAATTTACCGTGGCTGACCGGGGGGAGGACTGGGTAGAACTCGCTCTGGAGCAGGATGAGGAGACTTTGTCGGTCTACCCCTGGTCCTTCAGGCTGACGGTGCGTCAGCAGCTCACTGACGACGGCTTTGTGACCAGCGTGACGGTGGCCAACACCGGCGATGCCCCCATGCCCTTCTGCCTGGGGGCCCATACCGCTTTCCGTTGTCCCCTGGACAGCGGAGAAGGGTTTACCGACTATGATATTGTCTTCCCTCAAAAGGAGAGCTGTCCCACCCTGGTGCCCGACGCCGGCTGCCTGGACTGGAACCGCACCCTGCCCTGCCTGGAGGATGCCGATATCCTGCCTCTTGACTACCACTGGTTTGACGAGCTGGACACCCTGATTTTCCACGGGCTCAAGTCCCAGTCGGTACGCTTGGTGAGCCGGAAAAGCGGCCGGGGCGTGGAGATGTCCTTCCCCGGCTGGCCCATGCTGGCCTTCTGGACCATGCCCCATAAAAAAGCACCCTACCTGTGTATCGAGCCCTGGCGCGGCTGTGCCGCCGTGACGGGGGAGGGGCCGGAGCTGGCGGACAAGGCCTTCTGCATCACCCTGGCTCCCGGAGAGAGCCGCACCCTGGGCTATCAGGTCCGCACTCTGTAACAAGCAAAAAAGTGTGCCGCAAATGCGGCACACTTTTTGTTTTACCCATTTTTCTGCCTATCCAGCCGTTTGCGCACATCCCGGCGCAGCAGGGTGTAAAGCACCGAAGCCAAAGGGACACTGAGCAGCACGCCTTCCAGTCCCAGCAGTCCGCCGCCTACCGTAACAGCGGCCAGTACCCAGATACCGGGCAGGCCGATGGAGGAGCCCACGACCTTGGGGTAGATCACATTGCCTTCGATCTGCTGGAGAATCACCAGGAAGATCAGGAAAATAAACGCCTTCAAAGGTGAGACCATCAGCAGCAGCACAGCCGAGAGAATGGCCCCGATATAGGCACCCGCCACCGGGATAATGGCGGAGGCACCTACGGTAACACCGATTAGGGGGGCGTAGTCCGCCTGGATAAACAGCATCCCGATGGCGCACAGGCTGCCCAGGATGCAGGCCTCCACAAACTGGCCGGTGACGAAGCGGGTAAAGGTCTCAGAGGTAAGGTGAATCACATCGGTGATGGGGTCGGCAAATTTGGGGGGCACATAGGCCCGCAGCACCCGGCGGCATTGGGACAGCAGCTTCTCCTTGCCGGAGAGCATATAGATGGAGAAGACCAGAGCCAGCACACCGGTCACCACCAGAGAGACAATACCGGCAGTGAATTGCAGCAGCTGGGTACCCAGGCCGGACAAAAAGCCCAGAGCCTGCCGGAACAGATTTTCCAGAGTCTTATTCAGGTTGGACAGATCCAGCTCCGCAATGTCCAGATGGAAATAGTCCGCCAGCTGATTGATCCAGCCCTGGACGTTGGCAATATAGGTGCTCAGATTCAGCACGAAGGTTTGGATACTCTCTGCCAGTTTGGGCAGCACAAAGGAGAAAATGCCGGCGACCACGATGATCAGGGCCAGGTAGGAAGTGACTACCGCCAGCGGCCGGGCGGCGCCCGCCGCCCTGGTCTTTCCCAGACCGTGGCTGTACATCCGGAAGAAAAAGTGGCAGGGCCGGTTGAGAATAAAGGCCAGGGCAAAGCCGATGATCAGGGGGCGGAACAGGCCCAGCAGCTGGGTCAGGGCAAAGCCGATGACATCCAGCCGGACCAGTACCATCACCAGGACCACCGCATAGGTGATGATGAGCAGAATGCTCCGGAACAGACGCTTATCCATAACAAGTCTCCTGTTTTACTCCGTATGATAAATGCTTACGCACACTATATCATCCCCATCTTTTTCCGTCAACGGGAAATCGGCGGCGGAAAGTTTTTCTTGACAAACAGAATTTGTGTGGTTATAATCATAGTAAACATATAGGAATTAAGTAAATTGAAAGGAGCTCGCTCCATGAAACATACCATGATCTATGCCGACCACGCCTCCACCACCGCGCTCTCACCCAAGGCACTGGAGGCTATGCTTCCCTATTTTACCCAGAACTACGGCAATCCCTCCAGCCTGTACGCCTTCGGCCAGCAGGCTAAGAGCGACCTGGAGGAGGCCCGGGCCGCCGTGGCCCGCTGTCTGAACGCCAAGCCGGAGGAGATCTATTTCACCTCCGGAGGCACCGAGGCGGACAACTGGGCCCTGCGGGGTGTAGCCGAGCTGATGGCCCTCAAGGGCAGAAAGACCGGCCACATCATTACCACCGCCATTGAGCACCACGCCATCCTCCACACCGCCCAGTACCTGGAGAAGAACGGGTACGACGTGACTTATCTGCCGGTGGATGGGGACGGCATGGTGGACCCGGCCGCGGTGGAAGCGGCCATCCGCCCCGATACTATTCTGATTTCTGTCATGGCTGCCAACAATGAGATTGGCACCATCGAGCCCATTGCCGAGATCGGCGCCATTGCCAAGGCTCACAAAGTCCTGTTCCACACCGACGCGGTCCAGGCGGTTGGCCACATCCCGGTGGATGTGGAGGCCTGGAATGTGGATCTGCTCTCCCTGTCCGGCCACAAGTTCGGCGGTCCCAAGGGGGTAGGGGTGCTGTATATGCGCAAGCCCCTGCGGCTGCCGCCTCTCATCCACGGCGGCGGGCAGGAGAAGGGGCGCCGCTCCGGCACCGAGAACGTGCCCGGGGCCGTGGGCCTGGCCGCCGCCCTTACTGAGGCGGTGGAGAACCTGCCTGCCGAGTCCGTCCGGCTGGCCGCTCTGCGGGACAAGCTGATGGCGGGG
>CALWXT010000010.1 GCA_944385575.1 uncultured Flavonifractor sp.
AGGGTCGAATGTCTATCATAGGAACGCTCCTTTCTTCAGGCGCGCAGAATAGCGGCGAACTTTTCCACCATCAGGTCGGGATAATAGGACTCCTTGGCCTTCCTCAGACCCTCCACACCCATGTCATCCTCCCGGTTGAGGTACTTGATCTCCGGATGCTTCTCCCGTACCCAGCGGGCAAATTCCCGGTTGATCATGGCATAGGCGCCCTGGAGCTCACTGTAAGCCTTTTCAAAATGCACATCAAAAGTGTCCGTGGTGAGCCGGTCTCCCATGGTGAAGGCCACCACCTCACCGTACACCCGGATCAGGCCGCCCTCCAGCCCCAGCTGGTCGTAATACTCCATGGCGGTGCGCAGGGCGATGCCCTCATCACCCAGATCCCGCTCCTCCGCCTCCCCCTCCCGGGTCAGAGAGCGCAGGTACCACTGCTTGTCCATTTCCAGACACTCAGGCAGACTTTCGGGGGTGATCTCTTCATACACCCAGGTGGGGTTGTTATCAATAAAGCGGTTGATATGGTTGCGCTTGGCGTGGAGTTTTTTACCGCCCAGGTCGGCCAGGCGGTCGATCTCATAGAGATAGTCGTAGCCGTCCCGGTCGGAAATATAGTCAAACCGGCCGGGGAAAAATTCCTCCAGCTCCGCCATCTGCCGCCGGGTCAGGCACACCAGGCGGAGAGGCTCGCCCCGGCGGGCGGCATCCTCCGCCAGCGCCCGGATAGCGCCGGCAATGTCGCCCGAGCCGGCGGGGTACATGTAGCTGCACCCCATCCGGCCGCACAGATGGGTCACCACAAAGTCACCCACCCGTCCGATCTCCAGCCCGTAGGCCTTCTTCCAGACAAACATGTTGGTAAAATTATAATCACAGCCCCGGTGATTGCTCCGGGCCAACAGCTCGTCCACCCAGGGCTTATCCGCCGGAACCGGCGTGTGAAATTCGATCATACAGAGTTTCTCCTTATATTGGTCTAGTATACCGGTATGATATCACGCTTATACCGGACATGGCAAGAAAAACAGGCGGGCCGGACAGGGTCCGGCCCGCAGTTCAGGACTCCACCAGCATCAGGCAGCCGTCCTTGTCATATTTCAGCCGCTGGACCTCCGCCTTGGTGTTGCGGATGATGTCGTCCATACGGATGCCCTCGGTCACGGTGGCAATAAAGGTGTAGGCCACGCCGTGGCGCTTGGCCCGGCCGGTACGGCCGATCCGGTGGGTATAGTTCTCCAGCTCATCGGGCACATCGTAGTTGAACACGGCGTCCACATCGTCGATATCCAGGCCCCGGGCCGCCACGTCGGTGGCCACCAGCACCCGGATCTCACCCTTCTTGAACTTATCCAGGGTCTTTTCCCGGATGCGCTGCTGAATGTCACCATGGATGGCCTCGCAGGAGATGCCCCGCATCTTCAAAAGGCCCGCCAGGCGGTCGGTCATATTCTTGGTATTGCAGAAGGCAATGGCCCGCTCGTACTCCCCGTGGGTGATGAGGGCCACAATGGTGTCCAGCTTCTGCTCCCGGCCGTCCAGGTCGATGCGGTACTGGGTGATATCCGGCTTGGATTCCTCCACCGGGCGAACGGTGATCTCAATGGGGTCCCGCTGGTACACCCAGGAGATATCCATGACCTCCCGGCTGATGGTGGCGGAAAACATACCCAGATTCTTCCGGTGCTTGATCTGATCCAGGATGCGGGTCACGTCCCGGACAAAGCCCATGTCCAGCATCCGGTCGGCCTCGTCCAGCACCACCGTCTCCACCTTGTCCAGTTTGACGGTGCGCCGCTTCATGTGGTCCATCAGGCGGCCGGGGGTGGCCACCACGATCTGGGGGCGTTTCTTCAGAGTGTTGATCTGCTTGTCAATGGGAGCGCCGCCGTACAGACATACGGTACGCACTCCCTCCTTAAATTCACACAGATCCCGCAGCTCCTCCTGGATCTGCACCGCCAGCTCCCGGGTAGGCGCCAGCACCAGGGCCTGCACATCCTCGCTGGTCGGATCAATATGCTCCACCATCGGGATGCCGAAGGCAAAGGTCTTGCCCGTACCGGTGGGCGCCTTGGCAATGACGTCCTTCCACTGCATAAAATAGGGGATGGCTCCCGCCTGCACCGGAGTGGCCTGGACATAGCCCTTCTTATCGATGGCACGCATTACTTCCGGAGACAGACCCAGGTCGGCATAGTTTACGACCTCGTTGACCTGCTCGCCGTTGATCTCCATGGGTACAAAACTTCCTTTCGTTTCAGTCTGCCTGATTTAAGGTCCCCACAGGCATCGAAACTCCCTTTCGTACCCAAACGCCAGCCGTTCCTCCGGGGCGCGACCTCAAATCCAGCCGCCGGACCATTTTCCGGCGGATTTTGCCCAATTACTATATCATAGCCCGACTTATTGTGCAAGAGGGGCCCTATCTCGCCGGAACACGTGGATGCGGAAATCCGCCGTGATATCCAGGCCGTCCAGCTCCGCCAGACGGGCAGCCCCCTCCTTGGGGGTCTTCCAATAATAGGGCGTCATCTGGAACAGGTCCTTCAAATCCTCACCCGAAACCCCCATCCGGGCCCGCACCGGCACTACGGTGTCATAAAAAAACCCCTCGTAGGGGACGTTCTCCTCCTTATTGCGGTACGGGGTGTCGTACAGCACCTGCTTGAGCTCCCACAGGTGGTCTGCCCCCGGCACCACATACAAAAACGCCCCGCCTGGGCGTAGCACCCGGTGAAATTCCTCCAGCGCCAGAGGGGAGAAGCAGTTGAGCAGCAGATCCACCGTCTGCGTCCCCACCGGCAGATGATAGGCGGAGGCCACAGCAAACTCCCCTGCCGGCAGCCGTCTGGCCGCCAGACGCACTGAGGGCTTGGACAGGTCGATGCCTGCCAGGCGGATGGCCTTCCCCGCCCCGGTCAGGGCCTGAAACACGCCCTGGGTATAGTACCCTTCCCCGCAGCCGGAGTCCAGCACATCCCCCTCTCCGCCGATCCGTTCCAGAGCCAGGGCCTGGAGCGCCTCCAGCAGAGGGGCATAATACCCTTTGGAGAGAAACCGGTTCCGGGCGGCAGTCATGCCCTTGTCATCCCCCGGCTCCTTGGCGTGCTTCCGGTTGGCCGGCAGAAGGTGGACATACCCCTCCCTTGCCCGGTCATAGCTGTGGCCGCCGGGGCAGAGATAGCGTCCCGCCTCCCGGCTCAGCCCCTGTCCGCAAATGGGACAGCACAACAGGCTGCTCTTTTCCTCCATGGCCGCTCCTCCCTTCCGGGCCCATTCCGACCCATTCTTTCAGATTATACGGCCCTTTTTCCCCCTTGTAAAGCGCGTACATCCCTCCCTCGACATTTTTCATCCAAATCCTTCCGTTTTCTTGCCTTTTCCGATGCTTCGTACTACAATGAAACCATCGAAAATAATAAGGGAGCGTGAGGAATTCCATGTCTGTCAAACGCCGTACACAATGCCTGCTTTTGGCCGGGGCTCTGGCTCTGACCCTGACCGTTCCTGCCCTGGCCGCCGGGTACAGCGACCTGCCTGAAAGTCATTGGGCCTATTCCGATTTGATGGAAGCGTCCGATCTCGGTATCATTCAGGGCGTCGGAAACGGGCAGATGGCCCCTTCCGCTGCCATGAGTTGGGGCCAGTTTTTGACCATGCTTACCCGTACCTTTGCCCCTGAGGTCTATCAGAGTGCATCTGCCGCAGGTATGGCCTGGGATCAGGCCGGCTACGCGGCCGCGGTGGAGTCCGGCCTGCTGCGGGAGGAGGACGGGCTGCCGGTCACCACAGAGACCCTGAGCGGCAATATCTCCCGTCAGGACGCGGCTGTGCTGCTGTATAACGCCCTTCCGGAAGATGCCTGGGACGCCTACTATGTCTGGGGAGAGACCCAGGACCCCACTCTGCTCTCCGATTGGGCCTCCATGGACCCGCTCCATCAGCAGGCGGTAGCCGGCCTGGCAGAGCTGGGGATCATCAATGGCAAGAGCGACGGCTCCTTTGGCTGTGCCGACTCTATCCAGCGCTGCGATGGCACGGTGCTGGTCATGCGGGTGCTGGAGGTAGTTGATTCCTGTCTGCGATATACCCCCAAGGAAATCACCCTGCGTATTCTCGACTCTCAGACTGAACAGCCCATTTTGCCTGACCAGCAGATGTCCTCCCAGGTGGGCACCTCCCTCAATTACCTGCTCAGCGATGACGCGCTGAAATACTACAACTACGACTGGGAGCGCAGTTCGGTCAGTGAGGTCAGCTCGGCCTGCAGCACCTATACCCTGTATTACGCCCCCATGACCCAGGCAGAGCGGGAGGAAGCCGATTTCTGGGACAAGGTGGAGCAGGGCCTTGCTACCTATGAAGACTACTGGCAGCAGGATTTCTGGCTGAGCTATCAGGGGGAAAACCAGCGCAAGTGTCAGCTGCTGTTCGGCGATCCCATGAAGCGCCGCTTTGCCAGCCAGGATGAGGCAAAGGCCGCCATGACCACTATTACCATTCCGGTATGGAAGCTCCAGGGCGGCAAAAAGGTCGGCTCCACCCTCTCTCTGACCGTCCACAGTGCCATTGCCGAGGATGTGAAGCAGATTTTTACCGAAATTTACAATGACCCGGAGCAGTTCCCCATTCACGACATCGGCGGTTACTCCTGGCGGGGCGACTCCGCCACCGGCGAGCATAACTGCGGCACCGCCATTGACATCAACGCCAACGAAAATTATCAGATTCGGGATGGCCAGGTGCTGGTGGGCAGCCTGTGGGAGCCGGACAGCAATCCCTACTCCATCTCGCCCGATAGTTCGGTGGTGCGCATCTTTGCCGAGCACGGCTGGAGCTGGGGCGGCGACGCCTGGGCCTACGACAGCGATGACAGCCAGGGGTACCACGACTACATGCATTTCTCCTATATGGGAGGTTAAACAATTCTTAGATTCCTTTATAATACCTTTATATTCTGTTCACAGTCCGTTCACCAACAGGAGAGGTTTCTCGTGTATGATGAGCATGTCAGGAAGAAATGACAAACCAACCTCCTCTCTACTCTCTCTTTTACCTCTCTGTTCACACACACACAAACAAGAGCGGCCCGCTCCAAAGGAGCGGGCCGCTCTTGTTTTTTCTTTCTTTGGTGTACAATATCGTACAATAACTATCTCTGTTTCCTCCTTTTTAGAAAGGAGGAAGCAGAGATGCTGACTATTATTGAAATTGAAGCCCGCGAGGATGGCGGGCACGGACTGCAGAGCCAGAGCCACCGGACGGAATGCTGGCTGGACGGCTGGATCGCAGTACCCCGGGAGTTGGAGGAGACGGTATGGGGGTGCCGGGGCTACTGCCAGCTGGAAATCCAGGACGGCGTGCTCACCGGGGTGACGTCCGGAGAACCACCAGCTCCGCCTGAGGCCGAGCCGGGTGTGGATGAGGTATTGAATGCATTACTGGGGGTGAGTGAGCGTGAGTGACCGGCTACAGAGGGCGGAGCAGTTCCGCCGTACCTTACAGCTTTTTGCCGCTTCTCTGGAGGAGGAGCGGGCATTGGAAATCCCCACTGTTTTCCCCGCCTACGAGACGGGGAAATCTTATGTCATGGGGGAATATTTGATCTGCGGCACAAACGCTTTGGGCGATCCACAGCTTTACCGGGTGGTGCAGGACCACATCAGCGCGGCAGAGTGGCCGCCCGCCTCCACCCCCACCCTTTACACTCCCCTGGGTCTGGACAACAGCGGCTATCCCATCTGGTCCCAGCCCAGCGGCGCCCATGACGCCTACAGCAAAGGAGACATCGTCAATTACAAGGACACGCTTTACATCTCCCTCGTGGATGGGAACGTCTGGGCTCCAGACGCATATCCTGAGGGGTGGGAGGTGTATAGCCATGCTGAACAGCCGTAACATCGACGACCTGCGCTCCGACGTGGCCGCCAACTGCCGGGTCTGGCAGAAACTGTGCAGTCAGGCCGGGCTGCCGGTGTTGGTGACCGGCACCGTGCGGGACGAGGAATATCAGCTCTACTGTTACAGCATCGGTACCAGTAAAGCCAAGGTACCCAGCTTCCACAGCGTGAAGGCCGGTCTGGCTTTCGACTTCTGTAAAAACGTCAAAGGCCACGAGTATGACGATCTGGCCTTTTTCAAGAAAGCCGCTGCTATTGCCAAGGACATGGGCTTTGACTGGGGTGGGGACTGGAAATCCTTTCCCGACCGGCCCCATATCCAGTGGAGCGATGGCGGACGGTACACCAGCGCCATGATCCGGGCGGGAAACTATCCGCCCGCCATGCCCCTGTACGGCGCCACTCAGAAGCCGGAAAAACCCGCTGCGCAGGAACCCAAGGAGGAGAAGGAGGACGACATGCTCATCTATCATCAGATTAAGGAGATGCCCGACTGGGCCCAGGCCAGCGTGGAAAAGGCGGTGGCCAAAGGCGTGATCAACCAGTCCGCCGACGGCACGGTTAACATTTACGAGCCCAACCTACAGACCATCGTACTGCTGGACCGGCTGGGCCTGTTCGACAAGGAGGTGTGAGCCGGTGTGGGAACGGCTTGCAAGGCTCATCGATGTTAAAAGCATCGTGACCATCATTTTGACCGGGGTGTTTTCCGTGCTGGCGATCACGGGCCGAGTACAGGCGGATCAGTTTCTGACGGTCTTTACCGTTATCATCGCTTTTTATTTTGGCACTCAGGCTCAGAAAATCGCTGACGGCAAAGGGGAATAGCGGCCAGGACCGCTTTATCTCTCCACTCCATCTAAAGTGGCATATCTGTCGGCTCGGCCGCAAATAAACGACAAAAATTCAAAGTGGGACGTGCATTACAGCGCGTCCCACTTTTTTATTGCCTGCTGGCGGCAATACAGGCAGCCACGGTATTGAGCACCTCCTGGTGGGTCTGGTCAAAAATATGGGTATAGACCCGTCCTGTGATGGCACAGTCCTTATGCCCCAATGTCTTTCCTATATCCAGCAAAGGCACCCGGGCGCTGTTTGCCAAGCTGGCAAAGGTATGGCGCAGCCCGTGGATGGTAATGGGGGGCAGTTCATGTTCCTGGATAAAGCTGTGAAAGTCTCCTGTGACCCGGTTGGGATCGCACGGTTGGCCATCGGCGCGTACCACCACGTACCCGCTGTCGGTCCAGTGAGGGTCCCCTTGTTTTTTCTGCGCCTGCCGCCCGGCTTCCCGGCGGAGCAGCTCCTCCAAATCCTCCAAGCCACCAATCCCCAGCCTGCGAATGGAGTGACTGGTCTTTGGCTGCTTGAGCACCACCGTTCCGCCCGCGGTGGTGCGGACCGTGCGGACATGGATCAGGTGCCGCTCCAGGTCTACATTTTCCCAGCGCAGGCCGCAGATCTCGCTGCGGCGGAGGCCCAAATAGCCCGCCAGCTTGACCACCAGCTCCAGCGGATGGCCCTCTACCGCAGAAAAGAGGGTGCTCAGCTGCTCAGGCGTGTAAAAATACTGCCGCGGGCAGGCCAAACGGGGCGGCTCCACCCGGTCCACCGGATTTTCCGAAAGAATGCCCTGCCGGTAAGCCGCCTTCAGGGCGGTGTGGAGCAAAATGTGGTGCTTATGCACCGTATTGGTACTCAGCTTTTTCTCCCGGAGCATGTCACCGTAGTAGTGCTGAATGGCGCGAGAATCCAGGCTTTGAATCGGGATGCGGCCCAGGGCGGGAATAATATGATTCCACACCATTCCCCGGTAGCAATAATACGTGGTCTCCTCCCGGTGTGGGCGAACGATCTCCTCCAGCCAGTAGTCCAGCCATTCTCCCACCGTCATGCGGACCGGAGCGCGCAATCGGTGTTGAAGCCGCCTGAGCTCAAACTGGCACAGTGCCTCCCGGGCCGTTTCCAGCTCACGGAAAGTCTGGGAGCCCCGTACCCGGCGGCCGCTGCTGTCACTACCATAATCAAAATAGACGTAATAGCGGCCCTTTTCCTCATCAAAGGCCAGATTTTTTTCAATCCGCTTTCTTGCCATGATATCCTCCCTTTCTTTCTCTGTGGCAGGTGGTAAACATTTCTATTTTGTCAGTACCTGCCGCAGCCGTCAAGCCGGCGACCAATATGGCTACCTGTCAGCCCTGTGGCCTTTGGGCCACAGGGCTTTTTTCTTTTTTTGCATAAGAGGTCTTCTCCTCTGATGGACAAAATTTTAGAAGGAGGAATTCCGAATGAGAAACCTCAAGCGGGCGCTGAGCCTGGCTCTGGCTGCCATGATGCTGATCGGCATGATGGTCGTCTCTGCCGGCGCCGCCTACAAGGATTTCACCGACAAGGATGAGATCCAGCACACTGAGGCTGTCAACACTCTCGTTACCCTGAATGTGATCGGCGGTAAGGAAGACGGCAGCTACTTCGATCCCACTGGCACCCTGACCCGTGCCGAGATGGCCAAGCTGGTCACCTTCGTGCTGAACGGCGGCGTGGAGCCTGTTCTGGGCGAGAAGGTCACCCCCACCTACAAGGACATCGACGGCCACTGGGCTGAGAAGTACATCGAGTACTGCACCAGCATGGGCATCATTGTGGGCGACGGCTCCGGCAAGTTTAATCCCGAGGGCACTCTGACCGCTTCTCAGTGCGCCAAGATGCTGCTGACCGCTATGAACTACAAGGACGACATCTTTGGGTTCACCGGTAGCAGCTGGGAGATCAACGTCAACCGTGAGGCTAATGCCGCCGGCCTGTACAAGGAGCTGAAGGGCATTTCCGCTTCCGCTCCCATCAGCCGCGACAACGCTGCTCAGATGGTGTACAACGCCATCCAGTCCCAGACCATGGAGCTGTCCTGGACTCAGGACAAGGAGACTGGCGAGATCAGCCAGCACTATGAGCTGAAGGGCCCCTCTCTGTTCGCTGACAAGTTCGACGGCGAGATCTGGGAGGGTGTGCTGCAGGCCAGCGGCAACATGAATGCTTATGGCAACACCGCTGCCGGCAAGGAGAAGGTTGCCATCAACGCCACCGTGAAGGACGGCGACGAGATCACCGCCACCGATAAGGGCTTCAAGTACGCTGTTGACTGCACCGACCTGATGGGCGAGTACGTCAAGGTTCTGTACAGCACCAAGGAGAAGGAAGCTTACGGCGTCTATCCTGTTGCCTCTGAGAACACCATCGTGATCGACACCACCGTGGGCGCTCTGAGCGACATCGGCAAGACCGCCAACACCCTGAAGTTCGACGGCACCACCTATGATGTGAAGGCTGGCGCTGTTGTAGTCTACTACAACGGTACCGCTTGGGATAACTCCAAGGCCATCATGACTCTGGGCACCGACACCGCTTTCACCAACTATGACAACGTCAAGCTGGTGGACAACGACGGCGACGAGAAGATCGACACCGCTATCGTGACCGTCAACCAGATCGAGAAGGTCACCTACGTTGGCTCCGATGCCATTACCCTGACCAACAAGGGCCAGGTGAAGGCTTCTGACGCTGTGTACTCCGATCTGGCTGTGAACGACTATGTCAGCTATGTGAACGCTGCTTACAGCTACGACAGCAAGGCTGTTCTGACCGAGGCCACCACCATGTCCGGCGAGGTCAACGAGGTCAGCAAGAACAGCTCCAACCAGGTCAACAAGGTGAAGGTTGACGGCGAGTGGTACACTCTGGGCCAGCAGGATGGCACCGCCACCCCCGTCGTCGACAAGGACGGCAACGAGCTGAGCTACAAGTCCACCTATGACTTTGTGCTGTACAACGGCTATGTCGTTGTGGCTGACAAGACCCTGGGCAACGGCACCAAGATCGCTGTCATCACCGGCACCACTTCTAACAGCGACTACGACGGCAACACCCAGGTCCGCCTGCTGCTGGCCGACGGCACCACTGTTGAGGGTTACGCCAAGACCGCTTCCGGTGCTAACACCACTGGCGATCTGGTGACCTACACCATCAAGGACGGCATCTATCAGCTGAAGGCCGCTTCCAACACCGACGACGAGACCCGTGCCGGCTATGATGCCTATGTTTCCGGCGCTGGCTGGGACAAGGACGCCAAGACTGTTGCTGGCAAGAAGATCAACGACTCCGCCGTTGTCTTCGTGCAGTACGACAAGGATCTGAGCACCTCCGCCATTGAGCAGGGCTTCAAGGTCACCACCGGTGCTGAGATCAACTCCTGGAAGGCTGCCACTTGGGGCACTGCCGGCGAGGTTCTGTACAACAACACCGGCCTGGGTTACGCTGACGTCGTCTACATTGTGGGCAATGCTCAGACTGCCACTCCCGGTATCAAGAGCAACGCCGCTTACATCACCTCTGGTATCACCCAGGGCAGCGATTCCACCGGCGACTACTCTGCCTTCACCATCTGGGATGGCACCGACTCCATCAACGTGATTGTCCGCTCCACTCTGACTTCCGGCATCACCAAGGGCGCTGTCATTACCTTCGACTGGGATGGCGAGAACGAGCTGAAGAATGTTGTTGCTGTTGACGCCGCCACCAAGACTGGTGCTCTGACCTTCAGCAACGGCAAGCAGGTGAAGATCGACACCACCGGCTATGATCTGGCTGATGACGTGACTATCATCAACGTTTCCACCAAGGATTACGCTGGTGTGGCCGGCAACGCCATTGCTACCGCCGCTCAGACCTCTACCGTTGGTACCTACAACAAGAACTGCTGGTACACCACCAACGGTGACGGCGAGATCGATCTGCTGGTCATCGACGTGACCTCCAACAAGCTGGATAACGTCGGCGCTGGCACTGTCGTTGTTAATCCCTGATCTAGTTGATCAGCAGGTTCTTTAACTAAAACAATGGGCTTCCCGGTTTATCCGGGAAGCCCATTGTTTCTTTTTTACCGGAAAGCCAGGTATTGAAAGACAGTGGCCTCGGTATTCGGAACTCCGCTTACTTCAAAACCATCTTCCACAATACGTTGCGTGCCTCTTTCCCAACCAGTGGCGCCTTCACATGTGACATCAGGGTAAATCACATTGCAGTTGCTGCTGACGCCATGGGTTGGCACATATTCAAAGTTCGCTGATCCGAGAATCACAAATTTGGGTTTGAAGCCAAGGTTGATCGTGTTTTTCTCAGTGTTGACGCCGGTACCCGTGTATGTTCCGGCTACTACCTCGCACTTGCCTCCCAAAGCCGTATCAATTTTCCCAAGGTCCGTGTTGAAGTCGGTGCGCAGAAAGTCATCATTGGGCTCCCATTGATGCAGCCCATAGTGTTCCGTATAAGATGCCATGTTGCATTCCTCCCTTTACCCTTGCGCGGCAGCGCCTTCAAGGTGTACGCCTGCCGCGCCGGGGTATTTGTCATGCTCCGGTCCGGAGATTTTCCCTTTAAAAGGGACTTTCTTCGGCCTTTTTGTTTCGCCCGGGCACGGAAAAAGCCCCCGCCTTTTTGCTGTACAACAAAAGCCGAGGTCCCAAGAGGTATAGAGGGGGTTATAGCATGGCAAACTATACACAGAACTATCAGCTCCACCAGTGGGAGCCGGACGACCATTTTCTGCGCACCGATTTCAACACGGACCTTGAAAAAATAGACGACGCCCTGGGGGAAAAAAGCGGGATCGTGACAGGCACATATACCGGTAACAGCAGCGCCAGCCAGTCTGTCAATCTGGGTTTTCAGCCCAAGGCTGTTCTGGTCATGGAAAGCTCCGGCCTGGCAGCTTCCACCAGCGGCTCCACACCTCAGGTATATGGCGGCCTGGCCTTGTGGAACAAACCAGTACAGAACACGGCAGACAAAATATCTCTAAAGCTGACCACCACGGGCTTTACCGTATACAACTACTCTGATTACGACTATATCCGGATTAACCGCAGCGGCAACACCTATCACTATATGGCGGTACGCTGAACGGGCGCAGAATGCAAGAACAAGCCCCCGGACATTGTCCGGGGGCTTGTTGCTTGTTTACCTGTATCTGTTCAGAACAGATTAGGCAATGTCAGCCTCATTGGAGGTCTCGATGATGATGTGAGTGATCACGTCATCGGAGTTCACAATGATCAGAGCATTGTACAGGTCGGTGATGTCATCATAGGTGTTGATGCCGATCTCGTCGCCAGCCTTGTCGTCCTTGCAGTTGACGTACAGGACAGTCAGGTCATCAGCAACAGCCTTGGTGGTGGTGGTGCTGAAGGTGGCGTCGGGAGCGGAGCCGGAGCGGCCGGTCAGGTAGGTCAGCAGCTTGTCGGACTCATCATAGGTCTTGATGGCAGCCTGAGTACCGCCGTGAGCCTGGAAAGCGGTGGAAGCATAGGTGTCGTCGGAGGTGGGCTCGTACTTGTAGATGGTGCCAACAGTCAGAGTGCCACCGGTCTTCACCTTAACGGTCTTCTCGCCGTCGGTGGTCCACAGGGTGTAGCTGGTGTACACGGTGTCGTCAACCTTGACGGTACCGTTGTCGGCGGTCACCATGCCGTAGATGGCAGTGGAGGTGGCGCCAGAGGGAGTGCTGCCCAGCTCGATGGAGGCGGCAACAACCTTGCCGTCCTTCACGATGATCTTGCAAGCCTTGCCGGCGGTGTCGATGTCGCCCAGGCTGCGGATGTTGTAGGCCTTGTACTCGCTGCCCACGTTCACGAACAGAACGGCGTCGCCAGCGGTCACAGTGCCCTCAACGGTCTTGGAGGTCTTGTTGTAGAAGTTGGCAGTGCTGGTGGAAGCGCCGCTGGTGGCCTCAACCTTCACCAGAGCCTTGTCGGCAGAGCCAGTGTAGGTGACGATGTCGCCCACGTTGGGAGTGGCGGTGGAGTCCTTGTCAACGGTGATAATGGTCTTGGTGCCGTCGGCAGCCAGAACCTGCAGCTTCAGGGGGTTGAAGGTGTCGCCCTTGATACCGTCCTTAGCCAGGACCAGGGAGTAGTTGCTGGCAGACTCGGTGGTCTGAACAGCAGCGCGGACATAGCCGTTCACCAGATACAGGTCGAACTTCTCGCCGATCTCGGTGCTGGTGATACCAGTCTTCACGCCGGACAGGCCAGCCAGGGAGCCCATCATGGCCACCTTGCCATACACCTTGTAGGCGGTGCCGTCCAGGGTGATGGTCTCGTTGGGAGTGCCCTTGTAGCCGTTCACGGTACCGGACACGACCTCAGCCTTCTCCACGATGGTGTAAGCACCGTCAGCGGTGGCGGAGGACTTGTACAGGGTGGTAACAACGACAACGTCGTTCTTGGCAATGCCCTCGTACAGCTCGTTGTCAGCGATGGTGATGGAGCCGACGCCGTTCAGGCTGACCTTCTCCTTGTTGACAGCGGTCACGTAGGACAGGGTGGACTCAACAACGTAAGCCTTGGCAATCTTGCCGTCGGAGTTGAAGATGAACTTCACGGTGTCGCCCTTCTGAGAGGCCAGGCCCTCGATGGCAGCCTTGGTGCCAGCAGCAGTAGCAGCACCGGCGGTCACGGAGGAAGCGCCGTAGTTCTTCACAACAACAACAGTGGTAGCAGCGGCAGCGGCGGCCACGTCATACTTCACGCCGTCGATCTGGACCTTGCCAGCGTTCTCGCCAGCGCTGCCCAGGTCGCCCTTGATGCCGTTAACAGTGCTGTTCAGCACCTGGGTGGAACCGGTGTTGTACACACCATAGATGGTGTCCTTCTTGTCGGGCTGGTTGGCGATGCCGCCAGTGCCGTCCTTGAAGAGCACGCGAACCTGCTCGCCGATGTTGGACAGAGCCAGGTCGGAGGGGAAGCTAGCGGTGCGGTCGCCGGTGTTCTCGGTCTCCAGGCGGCCGTACACAGCGATCTCGCCGTCCACGCCAGTAGCGCCGGAAGCCTTGTTGCCGTTGAAGGTGCCGACGAACACCTGGCCGCCGAACTTGTCAACGAACAGGGGGTTGCCGGACAGGGTGTACTGCTGAGTGATCTGACCAGTGGTCATGTCCTGGCTCCAGGACAGCTTCATGGTCTTGGACTGGATGGCGTTGTAAACCATCTGAGCGGCATTGTCGCGGGTGATGGGGTCGGAAGCAGAGACGCCGCCCAGCTCCTTGTACAGACCAGCGGCATTAGCCTCACGGTTGACGTTGATCTCCCAGCTGTTGCCAACAAAGCCGAACACGTCGTCCTTGTAGTTCATGGCAGTCAGCAGCATCTTGGCGCACTGAGAAGCGGTCAGGGTGCCCTCGGGATTGAACTTGCCGGTGCCGTCACCAACAATGATGTTCATGCTGGTGCAGTACTCGATGTAAGCCTCAGCCCAGTGGCCCTTGATGTCCTTGTAAGTAGGAGTGACCTTGGTGCCCAGGACAGGCTCGACACCGCCGTTCAGCACGTAGGTGACCAGCTTGGCCATCTCGGCACGAGTCAGGGTGCCATTGGGGTCGAAGTAGCTGCCGTCCTCCTTGCCGCCGATAACATTCAGGGCAACGAGAGTGTTGACAGCCTCAGAGTGCTTGATCTCATCCTTATCGGTGAAATCCTTGGTAGCCGCGCCGGCGGAGACGACCATCATGCCGATCAGCATCATGGCAGCCAGAGCCAGGCTCAGCGCCCGCTTGAGGTTTCTCATTCGGAATTCCTCCTTCTAAAATTTTGTCCACCTAGGAGAGAAGACCTCCCCTTCATGAACTTACATGCATAATATACACGACCACCCCCCAACCGTCAAGCGTTTGACGGGCTTTGTAACGAAAGCGTAATATAAGCCCCGCTCTTTTTCCGAGCTTTTTCTTCTGCTTCCAGATCGTGCAGTTTTACGCATGCTTTCTATGGTTTTAGACGCTAATTGTGGAATTTTGTTCCCACCCTTTTTGGTTTTTTCAAAAAAGTTGCACGGGCACGTACACCTATCTGTTATATATTTAAGGTAGGCCCCGGGCAAAACAAAAAGGACATCCTTTCGGATGTCCTTTTTGCTGGTGGAGACGACAGAACTCGAATCTGTGACCCCTTGCGTGTGAAGCAAGTGCTCTACCGGCTGAGCTACGCCTCCATATTGGTGACCCGTACGAGACTCGAACTCGTGTTACCGCCGTGAAAGGGCGGTGTCTTAACCACTTGACCAACGGGCCATGTTGCCCAAGCGGGCGGGAACCGCTTCCCATAAATGGAGTCCCAAAAGACGGCGTGTGCCGTCTTTTGGGTCTTGGTAGCGGCACCTGGATTTGAACCGGGGACACTGCGGGTATGAACCGCATGCTCTAGCCAACTGAGCTATGCCGCCGTTTCTTGCCCGGACGAACAGGGCAAGAGATAGTATAGCCGATTCTTTTCCACTTGTCAACAGCTTTTTTCTATTTTTTCAAATTTAATCGATCTTATACCCGACGCCCCAAACCGTCTTGATAAAACGGGGGTTCCGGGAGGGCTCGCCCATCTTCTCCCGCAGGCGGCGGATATGGACCATCACCGTATTGTTCCGATCCAGATACTTCTCCTTCCACACCGACTCAAACAGCCGCTCGGCGGAGATTACTTGCCCCCGGTTCTCGCACAGCATCCACAGGATATCAAATTCAATGGGGGTGAGCCCCAGCTCCTTGTCGTACAGCCAGCACTCATGGGTAGAGCGGTTGATGACCAGGCCGTTGAAGTCGATGATGTCCCGGCTGTCGGGGGCCTTCTCTGCCTCATTGTACCGGGTGTACCGGCGCAGCTGGGCCTTCACCCGGGCCATCAGCTCCAGGGGATTGAAGGGCTTGGTAATATAGTCGTCTGCCCCGATGGTCAGGCCGGTGATCTTGTCGATGTCCTCCGCCTTGGCAGTCACCATGAGCACGGGGAAATGGTGATCCTTGCGGATCTCCCCGCAGAGGGTAAAGCCGCTGATATCGGGCAGCATGACATCCAGAATGGCCAGATCCAGCCGCTGGCTGTTTACCACCTCCAGGGCCTGAGTGCCGGTGAGACACTTGAACACGGTGCAGCCCTCGCTTTTCAGATAGACCTCCACCAGGTCGGCAATCTCCGGCTCGTCATCCACCACCAGGATATTGGCGTCCATGCTCTCCCCTCCTTTTTCCGCTACATTATAATATGTATCAGGCAAGACCGTCAAGGCGCGGGGCATATCGTAAGAAAATCATCATAACTTCCCTTCCCGGTGCAAGTAGTGACTTTTGCTGGGAAAAATGATACAATGCCTGGTATGCAAATCCCCTGGAGGCAGAGTATGGATCGTTTTGATGAATTGCTCTCCCGGGTACTGGAACAAGCCCGGTCCCTGGGCATTCCGGTATCGGGACGCATTGACCCTCATGTGCGGGTCAACCGCCGGGCAGTGACCCGGTTCGGCTGCTGCATCCGCCAAAAGGACGGCAGCTTTGTTATTGAGCTGACCCACCGGCTGCTGGACGCCTCCGACCGGGCCTGTCTTCAGACCCTGGCCCACGAAGCCCTCCACACCTGTCCCGGCTGCCGGAACCACGGTGCGCTATGGCGAACCTATGCCGGGCAGATGAACGCCGCCTTTGGCTACGCCATCTCCCGTACCGGCACCTGCGGGGAGCTGGGGGTGCCGGATGAGCGGCCGGTGCGCTATCTGCTGGTATGCAGCCGCTGCGGGCGTGAATTCCCCCGGATGAAGGCTTCGCCCCTGGTGCGCCACCCGGAACGCTACCGGTGCAGGTGCGGCGGAACGCTGCTGCGGAAGGATTGATGATAAGGAGGGACTCTCCACGGAAAAACGGAGCAAGAAGGCCCTGTTCAACCGGATCTTCTCCATTGTCGGCTTAACCATTGGCGGAGGAATCCTAGCGGGGCTGGTGGTCCATGTGGGCCGCACCATGGACCTGCGGGCACTGCTGGCGGGTATGGAGCCGCTGTGGCTGGCGGCCGCCGCCCTGTGCGTGCCGGTGAGCGAGAGCGTGGACGCCCTCATCTTCTACGGTATGGGCCGCTCCCTGGACTGTCCGGTGCGGCTGGCCGGCTGCTTTGACGCGGCCTATATCGGAGAATTTTATTACAAGCTGGGCCCCGCCGGCGCGCCGGTGCAGCTCAAGCTAATGTATGACGCGGGAATGCCCGCCACCCAGACCGCCTCTATTTACACCTGGAAGGCGGTGGCCAACACCATGGTGTACACCTGCTACGCCGTGGCCGCCCTGGCCTACGAGCTGTTCTGGCGGCAGGAGGGACTGGGCTCAGCGGTGATCGGGGCGGGCCTGCTCATCGCCCTGTACCTGTTCCTGTGCGGCCTGGCCCTGTTTACCGCCGTGCGGCCGGAGCCCATCCAGCGGCTCATCCGGCGCATTCTCACCTTTCTCTCCCGACACTGGAAGGTGATGGCCAAACCGGGGATGGTAGACAAGGGCATGGACAAGGTGGCAGAATTCTGCGGCCAGCTGCGCTCCCTGAAGGAAAACCGCAGGATGTTTTTGGGTCTCTACCTGGGCATGTTTGTGGAACTCACCGTGCTGTTTTCCGTTCCCTTCTTCCTCTACCGGGGTCTGGGGCTTACCGGCTGCTCCTACTGGGAAATGGTGATGGTCCAGTGCCTGGTGATGGTGCTCTCCCGCATCATCATGCTCCCCGGCAACGCCGGCGGCGCGGAGGGCAGCTTCTATCTGTTTATGGGTCCCATCTTCGGCCGGCATCTGGCAGTGGGGATGGTGCTGTGGCGGTTCGCCACCTTCCTGGATGTCATGCTGGTGGGCGGGCTGTGGTCGGTGGTGCGGTTTGCCAAGCGCTCCGTGGCCCGGCATCATACGGAAGGAAGGCAGAGCCATGAATGAAAAATACACCCGTCTGAAGCTGAAAATGCTGCTGTGGGTCATTGTAGGCACCCTCATCACCGGTGCTGTGGGTATCTTCCTGCTGGAAGTGGTGGTGGACGGCGTGCTCCAGGACCCCATCTATCGTTTCTTCGTGTGGTGCGCCCAGACTTTGTTCGGCCAGTCGGCTGAGACTGCCGACCAGCTCTATCAGCAGTATCTCCGCAACAACAAGCAGGAGATCCTCACCCTGGGCACCATGGTGCTGATGCTCATTGCCTTCTACATTGCCATGGGCCGGTTCACCCGCTGGCTGGACGAGATCCGCACCGCCACCCGGCGGCTGCTCTACCCCGGTGCCGAGCCGGTGGAACTGCCCCGGGAGCTGCACCCCATTCAGGAGGATCTCAATGCCATCCGCCAGCAGCTCTCCGCCCGGGAGGAGGCCGCCAAGGAGACTGAGCAGCGCAAGGGAGATCTGGTGGCCTTCCTGGCCCACGACCTCAAGACCCCACTCACCTCGGTGGTGGGCTACCTCACCCTGCTGCGGGACGATCCCGGCCTGACGGCGGAACAGCGGGCCAAATTTACCGGCATCGCCCTGGACAAGGCCCAGCGGCTGGAAGAACTGCTGGCAGAGTTTTTCGACATCTCCAAGATGGGTCTGGACAGCGACGCGGAGGAAAAGGTACCCATCCAGCTGTCCATGCTGCTGGAGCAGCTGGCCGACGAGTTTTATCCTCTGTTTGCGGAAAAACACCTCACCTGCGTCCCTCAGATCCAGTCCCATCTGGTGGTGCGGGGCGACCCGGACAAGCTGGCCCGGGTGTTTGACAACGTGCTGCGCAATGCGGTAAGTTACTCCACCCCCGGCGGCCAGGTGGACATCGAGGCCGCCGCCCAGGGCCAGTATGTGGAAATCGCCATCCGCAACCAGGGGCTGGAGATCCCCGAGGGGGAGCTGTCCAACATTTTTGATAAATTCTACCGGCTGGATGCCGCCCGCTCCTCCCGCACCGGCGGGGCGGGGCTGGGTCTGGCCATCGCCAAGGAGATCGTGGAGCTCCACCAGGGCACCATCCGATGCGAGAGCAACGGGTCGCTGACCAGCTTTGTTATCTCCCTGCCGCTATATAAGAAGGAGGCGCGCCATGGTCTGCGCAGAAACCGCGCTGGCGTTTCTGAATCGAAATAAGCTGCTCTATCTGGACATGCTGGAACCCATCCGGCGGGGCTCGGCGGAGCTGCTGTACACCGCGGAGGACGGGGTGCTGCTCTACGACCGGCTGGCGGAGGCCCACATGCTGGGGGCAGACAGCCGGCAGGCCCTGGACCGCATGCTGCCGCTGATGGAGGGCTGCGATATCCTCACCGGCCACCAGCTGTGGTATAAAGAGGAGCTGGCCGCCCGGTTTTCGCTGAAAACGGAGCAGATCTGCCGTCAGTCCGCCTGGATGGAAGCCGCACCTCCCGCCCCCCTGCCCTTCGGCGGGGAGCTGCGGCTGCTGGACCGCTCCTGGGCGGCATGGGTGTACGAGCATTACAGCCACGCCTTCGGCGGGGTAGCCTATATCGAGGGTGCCATCGACCGGGGCATGCTTGGGGCTTTTGTGGACGGACAACCCGCCGGGTTTGCCGGGTTCCACATTGAGGGAGCCATCGGCATGCTGGAGGTGCTGCCCGCCTACCGCCGCCTGGGTATCGGGGAGGCTCTGCTCCGGGGGGTGGTGTCCCTGGCTCTGTCCCGCGGACAGTACGCCTACGGCCAGGTATTTACCGACAATGCCCCCTCCCTCGCCCTCCAACGCAAGGCCGGAATGGCGGTGTCGGAGGACATCCTGTTCTGGCTGTTCTGAGGGCGGCAGCCTTGACTTTTCCCCTCTATGGGTTATAATAATCCTGTTCATACCCAATTTTTGCGTGTTTTTTCGGATTTTTGTCAGGAGGCTCTTTTATCATGCCGGAGATCTCGAACGCCGCCAAACCCACCGTGGTGCTGGTGGCCTTTTATAACAAGAAGGCGCTGGGGGTGCGCTACCTCCAGGCCGCCCTGGAGCGGGCGGGCTACGCCGTGCGCACTGTGTTTTACAAGGACTTCAACTCCGTCCGGCCCAGCGCCACCACTCAGAAGGAGCTGGAGCTGTTCCGCCAGGTGGTGGCAGAGGCCAAACCGGTGCTGGTGGGTCTGTCGGTGATGAGCTCCATGTATCTGGACACAGTGTATCAGGTGCTGGATGCCGCCCTGTCTGCCACCTCCGCCCCGGTGGTGTGCGGCGGCGCCTTTGCTACCATGTTCCCCCAGAAGATGCTGGAGCGGGGCGCCAGATTCGTCCTGCGGGCCGACGGCGAGGACACGCTGTGCCGCCTGGCCAATGCCCTGCGCAACGGCACCGACTATACCGACATCCCCTCCCTGTGCTGGACGGAGGGGAACGAGGCCCACTGCAACGAGATCGGCGGCCTGGTGAATGAAGTGGACCGCTGCGGCCTGCCGGTGGTGGACAGTATCGGCTCCTGCTACATCGAGCACGACGCTCTGGTGGAAGGCGACCCCCAGCTTTCCACCCGCAGCTATGAGGTCATCGCCTCCCGAGGCTGCCCCTTCACCTGCTCCTACTGCTGCTGCGTCAATCTGCGGCGGCTGCTGCCCAAGGGCATCCACGGGGTGCGCACCCGCTCGGTCAAGAGTGTGATTGACGAGCTGGTGGAGGCCAAGAAGAAGTGCAAGAAGCTGGTGTTCGTCCACTTCTATGACGAGATCTTCCCCAACCTGCCCGGCTGGGTGGATGAATTTGTGGAGGAGTACGGCAAGCGGATCCATCTGCCCTTCACCATCTGGTCCCATCCCAAGATGGTGGAGCTGGAAACCCTGAAGAAGCTGAAATCCGTGGGCCTTACCGAGGTCATCATGGGCATCCAGTCCGGTTCGGAGCGGGTGCGCCGGGATATCTTCCACCGGTATGAGACCCAGGAGGAGATCCTGAACGCCATCAAGGCCATCCGGGAGGCCGGAGTGTTCTGGGGCAGCTTTGACCTGATGCTCCAGCACCCCTTTGAGACGATCCAGGACCTGAAGGAGTCCTACTACCTGGTAAAGCAGTTCCCCTCTCCTTACGAGCTGCAGCTTCACGGCCTGAACTTCCTGCCCGGCACCGACATCGTGGACATGGCCATTGACCAGGGCCTGTGCACCCCCGAGGAGATGGACGGGGTGATGTTCGCCCCCATGGAGGAGCAGTTCGGGGCCTACTGGAAGCAGGACGCCTCTCAGGAGAGCCAGGCCTGGTACCGGATGATCTACTGCTGGCAGTTTGAAAAATTCCGCAAGAAGCTGGTGTCCTGGGAGTCCGACCCGGTGGCCCACATGGCGGAGCTGGACGCCTGCTACGCCCAGGCACAGAAAATGGCCCGCACCCGCTATCTGTACAAGAAGGGCTACGTGGTGTGGCGCCGGATGGTCATGGGTCTCTATCCCACCAAAAAGTAAATGGAATGCAAAAAGGACGCGCCTGACGGCGCGTCCTTTTTTCTGCTTTTTACCGCTGATCCAGAGGCACGAAGGTGCGCATGGGAGCCACGGCCTTGTAGGCCGGGCGGATGATGCGGTTGCCGGGCTGATAGACCTCCTCAATGCGGTGGGCGCACCAGCTGACGATACGGGCCACGGCAAACAGGGGGGTGTACAGCTCCTGGGGAATGCCCATCATCTTGTACACCATACCGGAGAACAGGTCCACGTTGCCGCACACCACCTTGCTCTCCCCCTTGACGGAGAGAAGCACCTCGGGAGTAAGCCGCTCCACCGTCTCATAGAGGCCGAACTCGTCCTCCATACCCTTGGTCTCCGCCAGCTGGCGGGCGAATTTCTTCAGGATCACCGCGCGGGGATCGGACAGGGTGTAAATGGCGTGGCCCATACCGTAGATAAGGCCGGAGCGGTCCCCCGCCTCCTTCCGCAGCAGCTTGGCCAGGAAGGCTTTCACCTCATCGTCGTCCTTCCAGTCCTTTACCTCCTTCTCAATATAGCCGAACATCTCCATAACCTTCTTGTTGGCGCCGCCGTGCCGGGGGCCCTTCAGGGAACCCACTGCCGCGGCAATGGCAGAGTAGATGTCGGTACCGGAGGAGGAGAGCACCCGGCAGGCGAAGGCAGAGTTGTTGCCGCCGCCGTGCTCGGCGTGGAGCACCAGGCACAGGTCCAGCAGCCGGGCCTCCTGCTCGGTGAATTTGTTGTCGTGGCGGACAGAGTAAAGGAAGTTCTCCGCCACGCTCAGCCCCGGCTGGGGCCGGTGGAGGTAGAGGGACTCATCGTCATAGTAGTGCCGCTTCACCGCGAAGGCGTGAGCTACGATGACAGGCACCCGGGCGATGAGCTGGATCGCCTGCCGCAGCTGGTTGGGCAGGGACATGTCGTCGGGGTTGTCGTCATAGGAATAGAGGGCCAGCACCGACCGGGCCAGCTTGTTCATCACGTCGGGGCTGGGGGCCTTGAGGATCATATCCTCGGTAAACATATGGGGCAAGGTGTGGTTCTCGCTGAGCAGCTTCTGGAACGTGGTCAGCTGCTCCCGGGTGGGCAGCTGGCCGAACAGGAGCAGGTAGGCCGTCTCCTCGAAGCCAAACCGGTCCTCACTGACGAAGCCGTTCACCAGTTCCTCCACGTCGATGCCCCGGTAAACCAGCTTGCCGGGCGCAGGGATGCGCTCGCCGTCCTGCACATAATAGCCCATAACGTTGCCCAGCTGCGTTACGCCGGCCATGACGCCGGTGCCGTCTGCGTTGCGCAGGCCGCGCTTTACGTTGTACCGCTCATAATACGCCGGATCAATCTGGTTATGCTTCTGATATTCCGCGCATAGACTGTTAAGGAAGCCCGTCAGGGACTCCTGATCCGTGTTTTGCATCCGAACCCACTCCTTCTCCCAAATTTGAATTGCACCCATTGTAGTCCCTTTTTGAACCGCCGTCAATCCAAAAACCGTCCATTCCGCGCATTTTTGGAAAAACGCCCGGAAGACAGTAGCGGCAGCACAGCCGGAAAGTGAATTATGATGAAGAATAACTTGCAAAAAAGTGGACAAAGGTGGGGAACCCGGCAGGTAACGGCCACGGCGCTGATCCTGTTGCTGGTCCTGTTCCTGCTCCCGCTGCTTCTGTTCGGCACAGCGGGGCTGGACGCGCCGGAGGAGGCCGCCCCCACCGGGGAGCTGCCCATTGACCGGACGGTGGTAACGCCCCAGCCCTCCATGGACAGCCAGACCCAGATCCGGGTGGCGCTGGACGACGGCAGCGTGCTCACCCTGGGGCTGGACCAGTACCTGTGGCGGGTGGTGGCGGCAGAAATGCCCGCCTCCTTTGAGCCGGAGGCGCTGAAGGCCCAGGCCGCAGCAGCCCGGACCTACACGCTGTCCAAGCTGGGCCGCACGGTGGAAAATCACCCGGACGCCGACGTGTGCACCGACATCACCTGCTGTCAGGCCTACATAGATCCCGACCAGGCCACTGCCAACTGGGGCGATTCCGCAGCGGCGTATACAGCCAAAATCACCGCCGCCGTGTCCGAGACCGACGGCATGGCTATTCTGTACGGCGGCCAGCCCATTCAGGCGGTATTTTTCTCCTCCGCCGCCGGCCGGACGGTGGACGCGGTGGAGGTGTGGGGCAATTCAGTCCCCTACCTCACCAGTGTGGACAGCCCGGAAGGGGAAGAAGTGCCCAACTACCACTCCACGGCCACCTTTTCTCTGGACGATTTTAAAAGCAAGCTGCTGGGCCAATACCCCGACGCCGACCTGTCCGGAGATCCCGCCGGCTGGTTTCAGAATCTGACCCCCAACTCCGCCGGCGGGGTGGAGACCATCGACGTGGGCGGGGTCACCATTTCCGGCGGGGCGCTGCGCACCCTGTTCGACCTGCGCTCCACCAGCTTTACCGTCACTGCCTCCGCCGACGGGGTGACCTTTTCCGTCACCGGCTACGGCCACGGGGTGGGCATGAGCCAGTACGGAGCCAATGCCCTGGCCAAGGAGGGCAAAACCTATGACGAGATCCTGAAATGGTACTACACCGGGGTGGAGGTGGCGCCCTATACGCCCTGAATATTTTTTAGCTTTCATAACAAATCGCCATTGTAAAAGGGGCGGCTCTTTGCTATAATATCAAATTGGATAGGCATGTGCTGTGCCATCCTAATACGACGTAAAGTGAGAGATCGCGCATGAACACACGCTATGACGTTGCCATTCTGGGCTGCGGAGAGGCCGGTATTTTCGCCGGGTACGAGCTGATGCACCGCAATCCCGGACTGAAAGTGGTGGCCCTGGACCAGGGCGCCGACATCTACACCCGCAGCTGCCCTATCGTGGCGGGCAAGGTGAAAGAGTGCATCCACTGCAAGGTGTGCGGCACCATGTGCGGCTTCGGCGGCGCCGGCGCCTTCTCTGACGGCAAATACAACTTCACCACCGCTTTCGGCGGCTGGCTCACCGACTTCATGCCCCGGGACGAGGTCATGAGCCTGATCGACTATGTGGACTCTATCAACATGAAGCACGGGGCCACCGACAAGGTCTTCTCCACCGATACTCCCGCCGCCCGGGAGCTGGAGAAGAAGGCCCTGGAGCACGACCTGCACCTGCTCCAGGCCCGCTGCAAGCATCTGGGAACCGAGAACAACCTGAAAATCCTCCAGAGCATCTATGAGGAGTGCCGCAAGGGCGTGGAGTTCCACTTCCACACCGCGGTAACCAAAATCGAGAACCTGAATGGGGAGGGCTACCGGCTCATCACCGACAAGGGGGACGAGGTGGACTGCACCTGGCTCATCGCCGGCCCCGGCCGCTCCGGCGCCGAGTGGTTCTCCAACCAGTGCAAGGAGCTGGGCATCCAGCTCATCAACAACCAGGTGGATATCGGCGTGCGGGTGGAGCTGCCCGCCAAGGTGTTCCAGCACATCACCGACGTGGTGTACGAGTCCAAGCTGGTCTACCGCACCAAGCAGTACGGCGACCAGGTGCGCACCTTCTGCATGAACCCCTACGGCCACGTGGTGGCTGAGAGCGTGGAGGGCATCAACACCGTCAACGGCCATTCCTACTCCGACCCCGCCCTCCAGAGCGAGAACACCAACTTCGCCCTGCTGGTGTCCAACCGGTTCACTCAGCCCTTCAACGAGCCCTACCGCTACGGCAAGCACATCGCCTCCCTGTCCAACATGCTGGCAGGCGGCGTGCTGGTGCAGCGCTTCGGCGATCTGGTCAGCGGCATCCGCACCAATGAGCACCGGATGAGCAAGTCCTTCGTCCGGCCCACCCTCACCGCCGCCGTGCCCGGCGACCTGTCTCTGGCCCTGCCCAAGCGGCAGCTGGACGACATCATCGAGATGATCTACCAGCTGGACAAGCTGGCTCCCGGCACCGCCAACTACGACACCCTGCTCTACGGCGCGGAGGTCAAATTCTACTCCGCCCGGCTGGCCCTGTCTGGCGAGCTGGAGACCTCTCTGCCCGGCTTCTTTGCCGTGGGCGACGGCGCGGGCATTACCCGCGGCCTGGCTCAGGCTGGCGCTTCCGGCGTCAAGGCCGCCCAGGTCATCCTGAGCCGGCTGAAATAAGCCCGCCCGGAGCCCACACAATGCGAAGCATTGCCGCCGGCGGAATTCATTTCCGCCGTGCGAACCAAATTATCAGGGTTCCCGCGGGGCCTTGCCCCGTGGGATCGACGGCGCGGGCATCACCCGCGGCCTGGCCCAGGCTGGCGCTTCCGGCGTCAAGGCCGCCCAGGTCATCCTGAGCCGGCTGGGCTGAGCCCCCAAATAGACAAAAAACTGCCGCGAGCCAATGGCTCGCGGCAGTTTTTTAAGCATGTGCAGCTGTCCCGGCGTGACGCTGCCGCAGGTGGTTGATCCTGCGGCAGAAAAAGCGGGAAATAGTGCCTACCGTAAGCGCACACACCACAGTGCCCTCACGCAGGCCGTGAATGGTACCCAGGCAGAGGAAGGAAACCAGGGCCGCCGTCCCCACCATGGTCAGGTCGTAACTTGTCTTGGTCTTGCCGAACTCCCAGCCGAACACCTGGCTGCAGGTACGCACGAAGCCCTCGCAGGGGAGGATGAGCACATTGGGCACCACCTCCAGCGCCACACCCAGGCCCAGGAAAGTACAGCCCAGCAGCAGCACCACCCACCGACCGGCATAAGCAGCCGGAACCAGTGGCTTCAAAAGGGTCATCCACAGGTCGATGCAGCAGGAAAACACAAAGGTAAAGGGGATCTGAAGCAGCTGAAGGGGCTTGAACTTCCGCCGCAGCAGCAGGATCTGCCCGCCCAGCATGGCACAGTTTACAATAAAGGTAAAGCATCCCAGGGACACGCCCGGAAACACAAAGGTCAGCACATAGGCCAGGCTGGACACCGCCGACGTACCCATGCCGGCCAGGGTAATAAGCGCGATACCCAGCGCCGAGCACACTACACCGGCAAAGAACATCAAGTACCGCCACAGCAGCTCACGATGGCCCATGCGACCGCCTCCAAAAAATTATTTTTTAGTACTAATAATAGTTTAGCATCAAAAACAGTGAGGTTCAAGGGGCACTTTGCCTAAATTTGATGTACATTTTTTGCCAAATTGACAGAGAAGCCCTGCCGGAAACCATAAATTCCTTTTGACAAATCTTATGCAGGGAAATATACACTCTCTTTACCGTGTAAGCTATAGGCAAAATCCAGTTCTACAAATGGTTTTCCACATTGTCCACATGGTTATCCACACTTTTGCACCGGCTGTGGATATGCAAAAATCGTTGACATAAAACTCGTCAAGCAGAAAAACAACGTCGCTTTCGCCAAAGTTTTTCCCTCCCCAAGTGGGACGAAATCTGGTATAATCTGAGCAACCAAATTCTCTCTCCGAGGTGATCCCATGTCCGATACCATCGCTGCCATTGCCACCGGCCCGGCGCCTGGGGCCATCGGCATTGTACGGCTTTCCGGCCAGTCTGCCATTGCCGCCGCTTCCGCCGTGTTTCGTCCCGCCGGAGGGCAGCCGCTGGCCGCCTGCCGGGACCGCAGTCTGGTGTACGGCACTCTGCTGGGCGCGGACGGCGCACCCATCGACCAGGCTCTGGCCACCATCTCCCACGGCCCCCACAGCTACACGGGGGAGGACACGGCGGAATTGCAGTGTCATGGCTCCCCCATGGTGCTGACCCTGGCGCTGGAGGCTCTGTTTGCCCAGGGGGTGCGCCAGGCGGGGCCGGGGGAGTTCACCCGCCGGGCACTGCTCAATGGGCGGCTGGACCTGACCCAGGCGGAGGCGGTCGCCGACCTCATCGACGCGGAAACTCCGGCCGCGGTGCACCAGGCCGCCGGACAGCTGGCCGGTGCCCTGAGCCGCCGGGTCCAGGGGATCTATGACACTCTGGTGGATCTGCTGGCCCACTTCCACGCGGTACTGGACTATCCGGATGAGGACATCGACCCCTTCCGGGCGGACACCATCCACAAGGGGCTGGAGCAGGCCAGAGGGGAGCTGTCCGCCCTGCTGGCTACCTACGACCGGGGCCGGTATCTGGCGGGAGGCATTCCCTGTGCCCTCATCGGCCGGCCCAATGCAGGCAAGTCCTCCCTGCTCAACGCCCTGGCAGGGTATGAGCGGGCCATTGTCACCTCAGTGCCCGGCACCACCCGGGACACGGTGGAGGCCCGCTGCCGGCTGGGAAACGTGACCCTGCGGGTCATCGACACCGCCGGCATCCGGGAGGCGACGGACGAGGTGGAGCGCATCGGGGTGGAGCGCAGCCGGGCCGCCCTGGAGGAAGCCGCCCTGGTGCTGCTGCTGTGCGATGGCTCGGTGCCCTTTACGGAGGAGGACGCTGATCTGCTGGCCCAGGCCATGGCTCACGCCCCCACCATCCTGGTGTGGACCAAGGGGGACCTGCCCGCCGCGCCCATCCCCGTTCTGGCGCTGGACCCCATGCCTCCGGTGGTGGAGGTGAGCGTGAAAACCGGCCAGGGGCTGGATGAGTTGGTGAAGGCGGTGGAGGCATATTTCCCCGCCGGGAGCCGGGGGATGGCGGGGGAGCTGCTTACCAACGCCCGGCAGGCCCAGGCCGCCCGCCGCGCCCTGGACAGCGTGGCCCGGGCAGAGGACAGCCTGGCGGCGGGAATCACCCCCGACGCCCTGCTCACCGACGTGGAGGAGGCCCTATCCGCCCTGGGAGAGCTCACCGGCGCCAACCTGCGGGAGGACGTCACCGCCCGGATCTTTGAGCGGTTCTGCGTGGGAAAATAAAAAGGAAACGCCCGCCGCAAATGCGGCGGGCGTTTTGTTCAGCTCATACGGGAAAAGTGCTCAATGGCCTTGGCAAACTCGGAAATGGTCTTGTCCGCGTCTCCATGCTCGATGCCGTCCCGGACGCAGTGGTTGAGATGCCCCTCCAGCACCACCTGGCCCACCTTGTGGAGGGCGCTTTTGGCGGCGTTGATCTGCATGAGCATCTCCTCACAGGGGATGTCCTCGTCCACCATCCGGTCAATGGCATTGAGCTGCCCAATGATCTTTCTCAACCGGCGGTGGAGGTTGTCGGCGTCCATACACTGTCTCATTCGTTCACCCGCTCTCTGTCAAAAGGCTGCAAAAAGCCGGCGCGCCGGGGGCGCGCCGGCCGGGAGGCGCAAAGGCTCAGCTCCGTTCCTCAAAACTGGCGCCGCAGTTGCGGCAGCTCACTGTGATCTTGCCCTTACCCCGGGGCACCCGCAGGTACTGCCCGCAGTTGGGGCACTTGAAATAGCGGTGCTCCTTGTCCCTGTGGATGGTGCGGCGCATCTTCACCCAGCGGATGGCAGGGCCCGCCATCGCCAGGAACCGGGCGTTCTCCGCCCGGCGGCGGTCAAACCGGCGGGAGAACATGCGGTAGATATCCCACACCAGCACCGCCAGAGCGATCCAGGACAGGAACGCCATGTAGGGCAGGCCGGACAGCAGAATCAGGATCACATAGAGAATGAGGAGGAAAAAGGAGAGCTGGTCGCTGCCATACCGCCCGTACATCAGTTTTCTGAAAAAGTTCATCAGCATGAGCTATGGTCGTCTCCTTCAATCGGAAAGCTTACATTTTTCTGAATATTATGATACCGCCTGCGGCTTTTTTCGTCAAGGAAGCAAACGTAAACAATATGTGAATTCAGCTCAGAAACCCTCTTGCGCCATGGGGAAAAAGCCGGTATACTGGGTAAAAAACCATCGGAGGACAGGATATGGGACGCATCGACAAGGAAAATTACTATCTGGACATTGCCCAGACCGTGGCGGAGCGGGCCACCTGCCTGCGGCGGCACTATGGGGCCATCATCGTGAAGAGCGACGAGATCATCGCCACCGGCTACAACGGCGCCCCCCGGGGCCGGAAGAACTGCGTGGATCTGAACTACTGCACCCGGGAGGCGCTGAACATTCCCTCCGGCGAACGGTATGAGCTGTGCCGCTCCGTCCACGCCGAGGCCAACGCCATCATCTCCGCCGCCCGGAGCGAGACCCTGGGCGCCACGCTGTACATGGCGTGTGTGGACCCCGACAGCGGGGCCCTTATCCCCGGCTCCACCTCCTGCTCCATGTGCCGCCGGCTCATCATCAACGCCGGCATCCAGCGGGTGGTCATCCGCAACACAGAGACAGACTACTCCGTGGTCCATGTAGAGGACTGGATTCGGGAGGACGATTCCCTGCCCGCCCAGCCTTGATTTTACTGCATATTTGCCCCCGGGCCGGTTCCGGCCCGGGGGTTTTCCTGCGTATACGAATTTCCTTGACAGAAGGATGCTTTAGGTCTTAAAATAGTCTAGGTGTAGTATTTTGAAGAACGAGGGGTACGTTCTTCGGTTTTTGTGCGGTTTGGACAAGCATGCCCAGCCGCATCCGTTTAATATGCCAATTACGAACTTTGAAAATCCAAGAAAGGGAGGTGTGTTTCAACCTTGATGCAGACAATCATCGCCTGTGTGATCACCGCTGTGGTCGCACTTGCCATAGGCTTCCCCGCCGGCATCCAGTGGCGCAAGAAGGTCGCCGAGAAGGAGATCTCCAGCGCGGAGGAGGAAGCCAAGCGCATCATCAACGAGTCCATCAAGTCCGCCGAGAGCAAGAAGCGTGAGGCGCTGGTGGAGGCCAAGGAGGAAATTCTCCAGGCCCGCAATGAGTATGAGCGCGAGGTGAAGGAGCGTCGGGCCGACCTGCAGAAGCAGGAGCGCCGGCTCCAGCAGAAGGAAGAAAACCTGGACCGCAAGACCGAGAACATCGAGAAGAAGGAAGACACCCTGCAGCGGAAGCTGGCTGAGCTGGACGAGGTCCGTGAGGAAGTGGCCACCGTCAAGAAGACCCAGATGGAGGTCCTGGAGCGGATCTCCGGCTTCACCGCCGAGGAGGCCAAGAACTACCTGATCGACCAGCTGGCCGAGGAAGTGACCCACGAGTCGGCCATGAAGGTCCGTGAGATCGAAGCCCAGTTCAAGGAGGAGGCCGACCAGAAGGCCAAAGAGATTCTGTCCCTGGCCATTCAGCGCTGCGCCGCCGACCATGTGGCGGAAGCCACCGTCAGTGTGGTACCCCTGCCCAATGACGAAATGAAGGGCCGCATCATCGGCCGCGAGGGCCGCAACATCCGCACCCTGGAGACCATGACAGGTGTGGATCTCATCATCGACGACACACCGGAGGCTATCACGGTCTCCTGCTTCGACCCGGTTCGCCGGGAAATCGCCCGCATCGCCCTGGAGAAGCTCATCCAGGACGGCCGCATCCATCCCACCCGCATCGAGGAAATGGTGGAGAAGGCCAAGCGGGAGGTGGACGCCACCATCAAGGCCGAGGGCGAGCGCGCCGTGTTCGAGACCAACGTCCACGGCCTGCACCCCGAGCTCATCAAGCTGCTGGGCCGGATGCGCTACCGCACCAGCTACGGCCAGAACGTGCTCAACCACTCCATCGAGGTGGCCCATCTGGCGGGGCTCATCGCCGCCGAGATCGGCGCCGACGTGACCCAGGCCAAGCGGGCCGGCCTGCTCCACGACCTGGGCAAGTCCATTGACCATGAGGTGGAGGGCTCCCACGTGCAGATCGGCGTGGAGCTGGCCCGGAAGTACCGGGAGAACGAGGACGTGGTCCACGCCATCGAGGCCCACCACAACGATGTGGAGCCCCGCACCATCGTGGCCTGCATCGTCCAGGCCGCCGACGCCATCTCCGCCGCCCGGCCCGGCGCCCGGCGGGAGAATCTGGAGAACTATATCAAGCGTCTGGAGAAGCTGGAGGAGGTCACCTCCTCCTTCCCCGGAGTGGAAAAGTCCTTTGCTATCCAGGCGGGCCGGGAGGTCCGCATCATGGTGGCTCCCGACAAGGTCAGCGAGGACCAGATGGTGCTGCTGGCCCGGGATATCGCCAAGAAGATCGAGGAAGAACTGGAGTACCCCGGTCAGATCAAGGTGAACATGATCCGGGAGACCAAAGTGGTGGATTACGCCAAATAAAACCAAAGAGCCCGTCCGCGCAGCGGACGGGCTCTTTTTTTATGGCATCACAGCCTGGATCTGCTCATTCAGGGCGTCTACGTCGGGCACTTCCACCGGATCGTTGGTCAGCTCCCAGTCCAGTTTCAGGGAGAGGAGGCGGTATACGCTCTCATCCAGGCGTTCCTGGGAGATCCGACCGCTGTTCACCGCTTCCAGCAGGGCGTCCCGGGCGGCAGTCAGATTATCCGCCTCATGGCACACCAGCAACAGGTCGCAGCCCGCCTCCACCGCCAGCACCGCCGCCTCGCCTATGCCATAGCTGTCGGACACGGCGGCCATGGTGAGGTCATCAGTACACACCACCCCGTCAAAGCCCATCTCCTGCCGCAGCAGGCCGGTAACTACCGGCTCAGACAGGGAGGCGGGCCGGCCCGGGTCAATGGCAGTCATCAGGATATGGCTCACCATAATAACCGGGATGGCAGGGTTGCCCACATACGCGCCATAGACGCAGGTATTCTCAATCGCCTGGCGGAAGGGTACCAGCTCAAAGTCCAGCAGTTCCTCCACACTTTTATCCACCACCGGCAGGCCATAGTGGGAGTCCACCGCCGTGTCCCCGTGGCCGGGGAAATGCTTGGCCGCGGCGATGACTCCGCCGCTGAGAATGCCATAGGCGGTCTCGTTGGCGGCAGAGGTCACCGACGCCAGGTCAGAGCCAAAGGCCCGATCCCCGATCACCGTGTTATCCGGATTGGACCAAATGTCCATGACGGGAGCAAAGTCCAGATTGAGGCCAAAGGCGGCACACTGGGCCGCCAGGGCCTGACCCAGGGCAAAGCAGGCATTCATGCGCTGGTCCGGATCGGCGATCTGTCCAAACTGATAGGCCGCCGGCAGATCGGCCACCTCCGGCGGCATCCGATCCACCCGTCCTCCCTCCTGATCCACGGACAGGAACAGAGGGATGTAGTCCCCGTTTAGCCCCTTCAGGCCATTGGTCAGGGCCGTCAGCTGCTCCGCGCTCTCCACATTGCGGCCAAAGAGGATAATACCCCCCACCTGGTAATCAGCCACCGCCTGGGCACCGTCTTCGCCGGGTTCCAGACCGTTGATGCCCGCCACCAGCAGCTGGCCCACCTTCTGCTCCACGGTCATGCCCGCCAGCAGCTCCGCTGCCGGGTCAGGGGTGGGCGTGGGCTCCGGCGTGGGGCTGGGTGTTGGCTCTGCTACAGGGGTCGGCGTGGCTGCTGCGGGGGTGGGGTCAGCCGCTTTTTGGCTGCCGCAGGCCGCCAAAGCAAATACGATCAGTAATATAACAGGTATTAAATATCGTTTTGTCATCGCTTTCGCCCCCCTTTGCGGCGTTTGGGCACATGCATGGCGCGCCCTCTCCGCTCCTTCCGGCGGGGCGGCTGGGACTTCTCCTCCTTCTTGGGCTTTCGGGGCGGCACGGGCATGCCGCCGGGCAGGATGAAGTCCACCTGTCCGCTCACCGGGTCGGCGGCGGCACACTCTACCTCCAGCTCCATGCCCAGGCCATAGCGGCCATTGGGTCCCTGGAGGGTGAGCCGGGTCTCGTCGTACTCCCAGGGGCCGCCGGGCAGAGCCTCCGCGGGCAGCAGACCCTCCACACCTCCGGCCACCATGACGAACAGGCCGAACCGGGTGACGCCGGTAATGGCGCCAGTGAATTTCTCCCCGATCTGATGGGACATATATTCCGCCAGGTACCGCTTTTCGATCTCCCGTTCGCTCTCCTGGGCGGCCAGCTCCCGCTGGGAGGACTGGAGGGCGGAGCGGGGCACAGCAGCGGTGAGCTTCCGGCCCTCCTTGTCCCACTTGCCGTCCAGGATAGCGGTCAGAATGCGGTGGACCATCAGGTCGGGATAGCGGCGGATGGGGGAGGTGAAGTGGCAGTAGTAGGGGGCGGCCAGGCCGAAGTGGCCCAGGTTCTCCCCGTCGTATCGGGCCTTCATCAGGGAACGGAGCACCATCAGGGACACCGCCCCCTCCTCCGGCTTGCCCTTGGCCCAGTCCAGCAGTTTCTGCAATCCGGGGCCGTCGGCGGTTTTCAGGTCGTAGCCCAGGGGCGCCACCAGGGTACGCAGGGCGTCGGTCTTCTCCTGGGAGGGCTTTTCATGCACCCGGTAGACACAGGGCTTCCCCGCCCTGGCCAGGTGCTCAGCTACGCACTCATTGGCGGCCAGCATAAAGGCCTCAATAAGCTTTTCGCTCTCCCCCTGGCGGCGGAGCACCACCGCCACCGGCTCACCGTTCTCGTCACACAGCACCTGGCTCTCCTGGGTCTCCAGATCCAGGCCGCCCCGCCGGCGGCGGCGGGCCTCCAGCACCTGGGCCAGGGCAGCCATATCCCTGAGCATGGGCAGAATGTGGTCATATTTTACCGCCAGGGCAGGGTCCTCTCCCGCCAGCAGCTTGTTACAGTCCCCATAGGTCATCCGCTCGGTGGAGCGGATCACCGTCTTGGCGATCTGATGATCCACCACGGTTCCCTCCCGGTCCAGGGTCAGGATGCAGGACAGGGTAAGTCGGTCCACCTGGGGGTTGAGGGAGCAGATGCCGTTGGACAGGGCCTCAGGCAGCATGGGCACCACCTGGTCGGCAAAATAAACCGAGGTACCCCGCTCGTAGGCCTCTAGATCCAGGGGGGTGCCCGGCTGCACATAGTGGCTCACGTCGGCGATGTGGACCCCCAGCACCCAGCGGCCCTTGCCATCCTGCTCCAGGCTGACCGCGTCGTCAAAATCCTTGGAGGATGCCCCGTCGATGGTGATGATAGTCTTGTCCCGCAGATCCAGGCGGCCCGCCATGGCGGCGGTCTGAACAAACTGGGGGATGGCCCGGGTCTGCTCCATCACCTCCGGCGGAAAATCCCGGTGGATATCGTGGCTGTACAAAATGGCGGCCACGGCGCTCTGGCGCTGGTCGGCAGGGCCGAAGGTCTCCTTCAGGGTGCCCATGGGCGGATGCCGGTCCCCGCCGAAGCCCGTCATGGACACCGCCGCCCGCTCGCCCGCATGAAGATTCCGGCGGCGGGCCACCACCTGGATGAGGCCGGGCAGCCGCTCGCTGTCCGGCCGGAGCCACAGGGCATGGTCGTGCTTTTCCAGCACACCTACCACCGTCTTGTTGGCCCGCTCCAGCACCTGGGTCACCTTGGCCACCCGGCGGCCGGTCTGGGGGTCCTCCTCGGTAATCCGGACGGACACTGTGTCTCCGTTCCAGGCACCACCCTGGGCGCGGGGCGGGATGAAGCAGTCCTCCCCCTCCTCCGGGATGAGAAAGCCGAAGCCCCGGCCGGTGGCCTGATATTTGCCGATCAATTCCTCTGACCGTTTCATAAGCATTTCCTTTCTTACGTGCGCTTTCCAGATTATTATACCCCCCTTTGGGGGTGCGCTCAACAAAAAAACGCCCTTCCGAAATCGGAAGGGCGTTTTTCTTGCTTTTCTCAGAGCAGGCAGATGACAAAGGTCAGGATCATAAATCCAATGGCAACCCACTTGGTCATCTTGGCCAGCTTGGCGTCCCAGCTCTTGGCCTTGTTTTTGGCCATAAAGGTATCCGCCACACCGGCGATGGCGCCGGACAGGCCCGCGCTCTTGCCGGACTGGAGCAGCACCACAGCGATCAGGAACAGGCAGGCCGCCACATCAATAATGCTCAGAACCAGCTTTACGATCACGCTACATCGTCCTTTCGACCCCGGCATGGGGTATGTTGCTATCGTTTGGCGCGGCAAAGCCACACCTACTCTCACACGTAAATGGTATAATAGCACATTTCAGGAACGATTGCAAGGGTTTTTTCATATTTTCACCGGGAAGTGCGCAGAATCCTGCGGCTTCCCCAACAGGTAGCCAGAAAGTAACCCCCGTATACTACCACCAGTAGCAGGGCGGTGACGGCGGAGGATGCGGCGGCGTCCACCTTTCCCACCTCGGCAATGACGGCGTTGGCGGCAGTCATACCCACCACCGCGTGGACCAGAGCCAGGGACAGCGGGAGGAAGAAGGCCAGGAACACCTGGGCGGTCACCGCCCGCCCCCGCATTCTGGCCGGGGCACCCAGCAGAGAGAGCACCCGGTACTGACCGGCACAATCGGCGGCCTGGGTGAGCTGCTGGAGAGCCAGCACCGCCGCCGCGGCCAGTAGGAACACCACGCCCAGATACAGGCCGATAAAAAGCACCAGCACCTTGGTGCCCATCAGGTCCATCCAGTTTTGCAGCTTGCTGGACCAGCTGAAGCCGCCCAGCTGAGCCAGGCCGGACACCGCCCCCTCAAATTTCTCCTCGGCGGCGCTTTTGTCCCCGGCGTAGTCGGCCAGGAAGTAGCAGTAATTCAGCGAGGCATTCTGGTCTGCCTGGTCAGCGGCCACCTTCAGCCACTCACGCTCCAGGAATGCGTCCGCCTCTTTCTTACCCCAGCGCTCTACTATGGCGTCATAGTCGGCCTGGGTCAGGATGTTGGACTGTTCCCCCTGATAAACAGGGAAGGAGAACCAGGCGGAGCACTCTGTCTTCGGGTCAAAGCCGCCCTCCTTTAGCATGGCTGCCAGGTCAGGCTGGGGGTCCTCCGGCTCGTTCCAGAAGATCAGCTGCACATCCCGGGGGTACATCTCATTGGTCATCTGCTCCACGGTGTTGTTCAGTCCCACCGAGCTTGCGGTGATGCCCAGAGCCAGCAGCAGCATAAGGCAGATCACCGTCATGGAGCGGTAAGTGGTGTTGATGCGGGCATTGAACTGCCGCAGCACGAACATGTTGAGGTTTTTGTACCACAGCCCCTTGCTGCTCTGGCAGATGCGCAGCAGGAAACCGGACAGGGACCGGAAAAACAGCAGGGTGCCCAGGCTGCCCAGGCCAATCATCACCCAAAACAGAGCATCCACCCGCAGCAGGCCCCGGGTGAGCAGCATGGCATAGGCGATGACCAGCAGGACGATCCCCACCAGGAACAGGGCCACCGACACCCCCAAGCTCCGCTGAGGCAGGGTCTGGTTCACCCGGTTGGCCTGCATCAGGTCGATAAGCTTGCATCGGGAGACGGCGAAGGCATGGTACACCATGACCAGCAGGAAAATGGCGGCGAAAGCCAGGGCCGTCTTGACCAGGGCGGGGATGGAGACACTAAAGGTAAAAAAGGTCATCGGTACGGCAAACAGCCTGGCGGTGAAGCCGCTCAGGCCCCAGGCGGCCAGCACACCCAGCACCAGCCCCAGGGCCAGGGCAGCGGCGCCGATGCACACCGTCTCAGCCAGCAGCAGCCGGGCCACCTGCCACCGCTCCATGCCCAGCAGCAGATAGGTGCCCAGCTCCTTTTTCCGGCGGCGGATCAGAAAGCCGGAGGCGTAGAGGATCAGAAAGGCCAGCACCACCCACACGAAGACGGACAGCATACCGATCAGGTTCTTGATGGAATCCACGATATACACCCTGGGGCTCTGGGCCAGATAGCGTAGCACCGACTGGCTCTCCAAGGCGTTGAACACGTAGAACAGGCACACGCCGAAGACGATGGTGAGGAACCACACCCCGTAGTCCTTCACGCTGCGGCGGACGTTTTTGAGGGCCAGCTTAGAGAACATCACTCTGGTCACCTCCCAGCCGGGTCACCACGTCGATAATCTGCCGGAAGAATTCCCTGCGGCTCTGTCCGCCCCGCTCCAGCTGTGTGAGCACCGCCCCGTCCTGAAGGAACAGAATGCGGTGACAGTAGCTGGCGGTAAAGGCGTCGTGGGTAACCATTAAAATGGTGGCCTCCCGCTGGCTGTTTAACGCCTCGAATCGGTCCAGCAGCAGCTTGGCAGACTTGGAGTCCAGGGCGCCGGTGGGCTCGTCGGCCAGCACCAGGGCGGGGCTTGTGACAATAGCCCGGGCAGCAGCCGTCCGCTGGCGCTGGCCGCCGGACATCTGATAGGGATATTTGTTCATGCAGTCGGCAATTTCCAGCAATCCCGCTGTCTCCTTCACCTTTTTCTCCACCAGGCTGGGAGCCGTGCCCCGGATGGTGAGGGCCAGGGCAATATTTTCAAAGGCAGTGAGGGTGTCCAGCAGATTGCAGTCCTGAAACACAAAGCCCAGACGCTCCCGACGGAACCGGGAGACCTGCTTGGGCTTCATGCGGGTCACCTCTTTTCCCTCCACCCAGATCTTACCGGCGGTGGGACTGTCAATGGTGGAGACGCAGTTGAGCAGGGTGGACTTGCCGCTGCCCGACGCCCCCATGATGCCCACAAACTCCCCCTGATTGACAGAAAAACTGACGTCGTCAATGGCTCGGGTCACGCTGCCTCTGCCGCCATACTCCCGCACCAGATGTTCTACACGCAGAATCGGTTCCATATTCTTTCCTCCCTCTCGTTTGTCTCAGGATAACAAAAACTTCTTAAAAAGATGTAAAAACCCTCTTACCCTTTTGTGAAGGCTTCCCTACGATTTTCTGGCTGGTATACAAAAAAATTTTAAGTAGTCCTTGATTTTTTTCTTTGCTCCTTTATAATGAAATCAGCTACTATATTTTTTAGGAGGGATTTTCCATGAATCAGACGATTACTGCTACTAACGCTCCCGCCGCCGTGGGCCCCTACTGCCACGCCAAGCTGGCTGGCAACACCCTGTACACCTCCGGCCAGCTGGGCCTGATTCCCGCTACCGGGGAACTGCCCGCCGGTGTGGAGGCTCAGGCCCGTCAGGCTCTGGACAACCTGGGCGCCGTGCTGAAGGCCGGCGGCATGGACTTCTGCGACGTGACCAAGACCACCGTGTTCCTGGCCGATATCAACGACTTCGCCGCCATCAATGCCATCTACGCCGAGTACTTCACCGGCGAGGCTCCCGCCCGCTCCTGCGTCCAGGTGGCCGCCCTGCCCAAGGGTGCTCTCTTTGAGATCGAGGCTGTCGCTGTTAAGTAAATTTTTGTTCTGTAAAAGCGGCCATCCGGTTGGATGGCCGCTTTTTTGAACCGCAGAGTTTATTTATCGGCGCTTTATAGCATATTGTCTTCCTTTCGCCGCTTCATTTTGTACGTTTTATACAATTTTTTGCCTTACTTTTTGGCTGCCGGACTTGATTTTCCACTTGCATCCACCGCCCAAATCGGTTATAGTTTGGTTGTAAAAAATGTTGTTTGTGCTAAAAAAAATTTGTGAGGTGAAAGGAATGGGTACTCCAAAACTGAGCAACACTGATACCGTATTCCAGTGGAAAGGCATTCCCCAGCCGGGCCAGTTGATTCCTCTTGGCCTGCAGCACGTGGTAGCGGCCGTGGTTGGCATCATTACCCCTGCCATCCTGGTCTCCAACACCTGCGGCCTGTCTGAGGCGGAAAAGACCCTGATGATCCAGGTTTCCCTGATCCTGACCGCTCTGGCCACTCTGCTCCAGCTTTTCCCCATTTTCGGACGCATCGGCTCCGGCCTGCCCGTCATCATGGGTATCAGCTTTGCGTACATCCCCACGCTCCAGGCCATCGGCGCAGAATTTGATATCGCCACCATCCTGGGTGCTGAGATCGTAGGCGGCATCGTTGCCATCATCTTCGGTATTTTCGTCAAGTGGATTCGTCCCCTGTTCCCGCCCCTGGTCACCGGCACCGTCATCTTCACCATCGGCCTGTCCCTCTATCCCACCGCTGTGAAGTACATGGCCGGCGGTGCGGGCACCGAGTGGTTCGGCAACGTCCGCAGCTGGGTGGTGGCTCTGGTCACCCTGGCGGTGGTGGTCATCCTGTCCAACTTCACCAAGGGCATCTTTAAGCTGGGCGCCATTCTCTTTGGTATGATCGTGGGCTATATCCTGGCCTACTTCCTGGGTATCGTGGATCTGTCCGGCATCGGCTCCTCCGCCTGGTTCGCCCTGCCCGAGGTCATGCCTTTTGAGATCAAGTTCGTACCCTCCGCCTGCGTCTCTCTGGCCATCGTGTACGTGGTCAACGCCGTGCAGACCATTGGCGACCTGTCCTCCACCACCATGGGCGGTATGGACCGGATGCCCTCTGACAAGGAGCTGTCCGGCGGCATCATCGGCCAGGGCGTCATGAGCATCCTGGGCGCCTTCTTCGGCGGTCTGCCCACCGCCTCCTACAGCCAGAACGTGGGTATCGTCACCGTCAACAAGGTCATCAACCGGGCCGTGTTCGTGCTGGCCTCCCTGATTCTGCTGGTGGCCGGCCTGGTGCCCAAGTTCGCCTCCCTGCTCACCACCATTCCCCAGTGCGTCATCGGCGGCGCCACCATCTCCGTGTTCGCCACCATTACCATGACCGGCATCCGCATGATCACCGAGGGCGGCTTCACGCCCCGCAAGAGCTCCGTGGTCGGTCTGTCTGTGGCGCTGGGCGTGGGCATCACTCAGGTGCCCGGCTGCCTGGGCGGCGAGGGCTTCCCCGCCTGGATGAACACCGTGTTCGGCTCCTCCTCCGTGGTGGTTGCCACGATCATGGCCATCATCCTCAATCTGGTCCTGCCCAAGGAAAAGACCTCCAAATAACAAAAAGCGCCCGGCTCCGCAAGGAGCCGGGCACTTTCCGGACCATTTTCACTCTTTGGCCTCATCAATATAGCTGTACAGGGTATACTTGGAGATGCCGAAGAACTTGCACACCTTGTCGCCGCTCTTAGTGATGAGGAAGGCGCCGGTGTCATTGAGGAACTGCACCGCCTTCACCTTGTCCTCCTTGCTCATGAGGGCCACCGGCTTGCCTACGATCTTCACGCTCTGCTGGATCAGCTCGTCCAGCAGGTCGGACACGTTGCGGGAGATGGCCTCCGGTTCCTTCTCCTCCGGCTCGGTAGCGGTGAACTGCTTCAGGGCGGTCTCCATGGCCAGCATCAGGGTGATGTCGTAGTTGATGCCGAAGATACCGATGGGGGCCCCGTCATCGTCCCGGATGTAGATGGTGGTGGACTTGAGGATCTTACCGTCTTTGGTTTTGGTCAGATAGCTCAGATGGTCGTGCAGTTCGCTGTTCTCTCCCCGCAGAGCCTCCAGCACCACATGAGACGGACCGTCGCCCACCTTCCGGCCGGTGACCTGCCCATTTTCAATGGCGACAATGGAGCTTTCGGGGTCGTTGGTGGCCAGGTCGTGGACCACCACCTCGCAGTTGGGCCCAAACTGGCTGGCGATCCCCTTGGCCAGTTTGAACAGGAATTGCAGGGTCGAGGCTTCTAACATGTGCGTCTCTCCTTTGCTGGAAGTTGTCGCTTCCTGTTGCCTTTATTTTACCACAGCCCGCTGTAATTGCAATAAAATTATGTGGCCTAAAAATTTTTTAGTTTTTCAAAACAAAGGTGTTGCATGTCCGTGCTTTTCGTGGTAATATAGACCCGTAGAGCAAAATATTCTGTTCATGTTTCACAAATTTCATGATTTTGGTTGTGGCTGCAACGGAGTGCTTTCGCGCACGGGCTGGATGGACCTGGAATTCGTCTGGAGGTTGTGCGCACACCGCCGCCCTCCCGGAACACCGGCGTCCATTCTCTGAGGAATGGACGTTTTTTTCTTACAAAAAAGAACATCATATATGAATAGGAGGAACCGCACATGCTGCTGGTTGGAAACGGAAAACTGATTACCCGCGACCCGGCCCTGCCCTACCTGGAGGACGGCGCCGTGGTGCTGGACGGCGAGGCCGTCAAGGAAGTAGGCACCCTGGCCGATATGAAGGCCAAGTACCCTGACGCCGAATTTGTGGATGCCAAGGGCGGGGTGATCATGCCCGGCCTCATCAACGTCCACACCCACATTTACTCCGGCCTGGCCCGCGGCCTGGCCATTGAGGGCAACAACCCCACCAACTTCCTGGAAGTGCTGGAGGGCATGTGGTGGAACATCGACCGTCACCTGACCCTGGACGGCACCCGGGCTTCCGCCTACGCCACCGTGCTGGACTGCATCCGGGACGGCGTGACCACCAT